>JBFHVA010000100.1:0-12025 GCA_041589735.1 Gammaproteobacteria bacterium
ATCGGGCACCGCGTTTCCGACAGAAAACACCCCCGCCGCAGCCAAAATGACCGCCACGTTGGCGATGGCGTCATTGCGGCTGCAAAGCCACACCGAGCGCACGTTGGCATCGCCGTTACGCCAGCGAAGCAACAGCAGCACGCTGGTCAGATTTGCCGCTAAGGCGAGCAGCCCCACGGAGCCCATCACCAGCGCGTTCGGCTGCTCCAGCACCAGCGCCTGATAGACGGTGGCAGCGAATACCCACAGCCCCATCAGCGCCAGGCTCGCCCCCTTGAACAGCGCCGCCGCAGACCGGTAGCGAAGCGGCTGTCCGATAACCAGCAGGGTAATCCCATAGGTCAAGGTGTCGCCGAGAAAATCCAGCGCATCGGCGCGGAGGGCCATGGACGTGGCGTAGATTCCGCTCGAGGTCTCGACAACGAACATCGCCGCATTGATGGCAATGACCACCATCAACGCGCGGCGAAATCCGGTGGAGATGCCGTCGAACTTGAGGTCTTGGTCGCAGCAGGCGCTACCCACTCGACGCCTCCGTTGTGTCGTGCTTGTACCCCATAGAAGGGAAGTCTAGGATCTACAGTAACTGTAGATTCAACCCCTCAATGCAGACTCCACGATTCAGCATCGGTCGACTGGCCCGGGAAACCGGCTGCAAAGTGCAGACTATCCGCTGGTACGAGGAAATCGGGCTCATGCCCGAGCCGGGACGCACCCCCGGAAACCAGCGAATCTATGGATCCGAGCACCGGGCCCGGCTCGGATTCATCCGACACGCCCGGGAGCTCGGATTTCCGCTGGATGACGTGCGTGAGATGCTGGCTATGGGAGATCAGCCGGGTGAGTCCTGCCAGGCGGTCGACTCCGTGGCCCGCCGCCATTTGGCCCAAGTCAGGGGGCGCATCGAGCGGCTAAATGGGCTAGAAGCGGAACTCGAGCGAATGATCGAGCACTGCCAGGGGGGCAAAGTGGCGGACTGCCGCATCATCGAGGTGCTGTCGGATCACTCCCACGCCCACTGTCTCTCCGACGAGCACAGCAGTAAGACGACCCGCGGCGACTGATTATCGGGCGGTAATTAATTCGACTTGGCTTCAATTATTCTTTGCGTGCTCGACTGGCGCTCTCCAGGTGAAATGATCGTACACGCCCGACCAGTAAAGCCCGAACGTTGCCGCAAACAAGAGTTCCTCGAGGGGCAGCGAACCCACGCGAACGCCAGAAAGTGCCTCCAAATTCCATACGCGCTCGATATAACCTGGAGACATCCACTCGAGGCCGAGCGCGAACGCGGAGTAATAGACGAGAAACAGCAGTCCCCCGATCCACGTCTTGGTGATTAGATCCGGTCGGCACAGGACGTTCGCGACGGCTCCTACGGCCATAGCCGCGATACCGGGATAGATTGGATTCCAAGGTAAAAAATAAAGCGGCGGGAAGATCACGAAGGGCGACGCGAGAGCGACGTAATGGTGGCGGTGCAGCGGCCTGTGTCTTTCCGACTCCGCGACCGTTGCCAGCCGGGCCCCTGACAGGACGTTGTACAACACCGCGCCAACGCCGCCAATCCCGAAGCAGAAGATCAGGCTCTCGATATCGAATCCGGTTTTGATCGCCAGGTCGAATAGACTCGGCGGCAACCAGTACTCAGGTACAAACAGCGGCTCGGTCAAACCAAAAGGCGCGGTGAAAAAACTCGCCCATAGCATGGTACGCCGCTGAGATGGGAAACCCGCATACAGCACCGCCCAGGGGACCAAGAAAGCCAAAGCCCATGCGAACCAGACGTACTGCTCCTTCACATCAGAGTTCCTCTAAGATGCCTATCGGTGATGCTGCCGCTCCTTTTTGTAGCATGCCTCACAACGATACCCGCTCAGCATTTTCCACTCGCATTTCGAATGTAGCCATGCGGCCGATCTCAGTAGAATTCTAAGATGGCACAAGGCCACCCTCAAATTTCGGGGCCCGTGCGTGCGCGCCCTTTCCGCCGCCTCATTGCGGCGACAATTAACGGTGCGCCGGTAATGATCCCGAGCGCCAAAACTGCAAACATAACGCGCGTCGGATCGGCAGACGTGATTTCCGTGCCAAAGTGTGCGAGGACGAAGCTCGCGGGAAAGATTCCAAGTATCGTGGCAAGCGCAAATCGCCAGACAGTCAGGGGGGTTAGCCCAGCCGCATAGCTCACGATGTCGAACGAGATGAAAGGCACGAGCCGAGTGGCAAAAACAGTCCACATGAGCGCGGTTTGAGAGCCGAACAGGCGCAACGACGCAAGGCGAGTGCCGAAGCGCGCCATTATTGCGTCATGGCCGATAAAACGGGCGATTCCAAACGCCGTCAGTGCGCCAATCTCAGCGCCCAGCGCGACGTAAAGCGTACCCCAAATGTGACCGTAGGCGGCCCCGGCCGCAAGCGCGATCGGCGCGCTTGGAATCGGGGTCATTACGATTGCCATCGCGATGAGCGTAATGACCAAAAAGGGTCCCGCCGCCCCGACCGCCTCCACGCTCCGTCGAATAGCCGTCGAATCGGTGAGCCGGATCCCCGAATACAGATCGAACAGGAGAAAAACGCCCGTAACAACGAGAATCACTACTGCCGCTCGCAGCAATAGCTTTGTGGTCAAACCTTGAGCTTTCAAATGTCGCGGAATGTTCGATTCACCGGATTTCACCCCTGGGCTGACCGCCATATAGCCCAAACCGTCACACTAAATAGATCCATCGCGCTCTAAAGTTCAAACCCGCGGCTTATCCGCGGATATCCCAGTCGATGCAGGTTCGAGGTTAGTTCTATCGCGCAGCCACCACCATTTGGTGTCCAATCCCGCCGATATCCACCTCTGCTTTCACCGAGAATGATTGCTGGTCAATGACCCAGATTCGGTTTTCGGCCCGGCTGGAGACGTAAATCACGCCGCTGCCCGTCACCGTGGTCACATGATAGGGCGCCGGGCCAAGCGGCAGCGTCCGGATTTTGCTGGTCGCGAGATCGATCGCGACAAGCTTGCCGTCGCCTTTGCTGCTCGCGAACAGCGTGCGGCCGTCATCCGAGATGTCGATTCCGTGGGGCACGCTGCCCACCTGAAAAGTACGGGTAACGCGGCCCTCGTTCAAAGAAATAGCCGAAACGGTGCCCTCGGCGACGTTGTTGACGTAAAGCGTACCGTCATCTTTGGAAAGCACCACATGCTCCGGCGAGCCGCCGGTGGCGATGTTTCGTATTACCTTCCAGGTTCCCACCGCGATCTCGCTAACCGTGTTGTCGCCCGCGTTGGTGACAAACAGGCTCCGTCCGTCGGCGGTGAATACGGCGTAGTTTGGTGCTGATCCGGTCGGAACGGTACGAATTACCGCAAACGCGTCGAGCCCGATAACGCTGATGCCGCCCCCGCCAGGGTGGGTGGTGACCGCGAATCGCCCGTCCGGTGAAACAGTCACGTGATGCACCGCACCGCGGACAGCGACGCGCCGGAAGACCTTTCGAGTATCGGTGTCGACAATTGACACGTAACTCGTTCCCACCTGAGCGGCGACTGATTGCTCCGGTTTGGCATGATGCTTCTCGTGCTCCGCCTCTGACACCCCATCGGGGGCCGGCGGCGCCTCCTCCATTCCAGGAGGTAATTCGCTGTAGGAGCCCGCCACCAGGTAATGTCCGTCCGGCGTGATGGCAAGGCCGTGCGCGTTGCCAACGTCTTCGACCACGCCGGTAACGCGATCGGTGGCCGCATCAATCACCTGCACCTGGTTCGCGTCTCCGAGTGGTATATACACCGTCGGCGCCGCAAATACCGACGTCGATATACCCAGTGCCAAAATTGAAATTTTTAGCTCTACCATGGCTTTGTTCATCTTTGTCATCCTCAAAATTAATCGAAAAGAATCATCAACTTCGCAAATATTCGAGCAGGTCCCGCCAATCGGACTCGCTCATTGACCAGCGCGGCATTGCTTCATCGAGCCTGTTTCCAGACGGATCGACTCCACGAAAGACGGCTCTTTGCAATGTGTCTCCGGTATAGGTCTCGTGATCCCCGTGCGCGCTGCCTTCTTGGTGCGCCTCAAAAAGTGCGTCGCGTGTCAGCGGAGGAGCTTTTTTCCAGAATTGCGGCATCAGCCGTCCACCGCTGCGATCCGCGCCGTGACAGCTCGCGCAAGCGCCGCCCATCATGCGCTGATGCATTCCCGCTCCCGTCGACGTGATCGCGCTGCCAGATTCACTGGTTCCAGTGAAATAAATCCGCTCGCCATTACTCTCGTAGCTGGACGGCCACGCGTCGCCTCCCATCATCATGCCGGACCCCATATCGCAACCGGCGACAAGCGCGCTGCCGAGCACAACTGGAGCAAACCACTGGTTGACCATGATCGGAAACCTCAAGCCGCATTTCTGGCGCCGAGCGCCGTGTGCACGCGCTGTAAACGCTCGCGCACCTCGCGGGAGAGTTTTGCGACCGCCTCGTCGTGAGTGAGCGCGAGAACGGCTTCAGGGTCCATGAAGGCGACCGTGATTCTTCCGTCCGCCTCCTCGCGCACGACGACATTACAAGGAAGAAGCAACCCGATGTCGGGGTCGACCTCGAGTGCCCGATGGGCAAGGGATGGGTTGCACGCGCCCAGTATTTTGTAAGGGCGCATTTCCACTCCAATCTTTGAGCGCAGAGTCTGGTCCACATCGATTTCGGTGAGAATGCCGAACCCCTCTGCGGCAAGAGCCTCAGTCGCTGCGTCAATAGCCTGGTCGAGGGTTCCGGGATAGGTCAGGGAAAAGCCATACATTGTCGTTGCTCCATTAAAATTGAAGTGCCATCCGGACCAATTTCCGACTGGTACGCATTCAGTTGTGCTTGTGCGCGGGCATGCCCTTATCGTCATGTGGTTCTTCGTGCTGGTGCGGCGCGTTGCCGGTATCGTCGTGGTCGTCCATTTCCGCAGATCCGGGTCCCATCATGCCGCCCATACCGGGCGTGGTAGCGTGACCGTGGCTATGGCCGCTGGGCATCTCTCGGCGCATTAAACGATGGGGATGCCTCATGCTGAGAGATCCTTCTGCATCCAGAGTCACTTCAACAAACTCGCTGCCGGTGGCAACGTGGCAGGAATTACAGGTGCTGATGGTCTGCTCTAACGCTTTCTCGAACTTCTCGGGGTTCCCGTGCTCGATCGCTTCTTCCAGCGCACCGTAGCTCGGCCCCATCATGGCTAGCATAAGCTCGCCCTTCTCCTTATCAATTGTTGGAGAGAGCGACGTGATTCGCTTTATCTCCTCGAGCTCGTGAGACGCCACGGCCCAGTCGCCTGCCTCGCCGGCACGGTGCATGACATGAAACCGTTCCGCGATATTCGGCATGAAGCTTGTGAAGGTCTGCCGAGCTTCCAGTGCCTTGACCCGCGCCTGAAGGGCCTGAACCTGGCGCTTGAGATCCTTCAGCTCAGATGTGTCGCTATCGCCCAGCACGGACGCCGAAAGTAAGGTGAGTGCGGATACAAATACCGCTACTTTGATATTTTTCGTCATGGATATCTCCTGGTTCAAGTCGATTCTCGCCCGATCCCTGAATGTCGGATCAGCTATTAAGCTTTCTTGAATTCATTTCCAGTTCTGAGGCCCCGAGGCCTGTCTTCTTGCCTGACGCGATGCCGCCAGGTTGTAAATCGGTACCCAGATTAGCGCCAAGTACCAACCGTAGCCGTAGCTCTCGACCAGACCGAGCAAGAAGCTTTGCCAGGACAGCCACTCGAAGCCCGGCAGGAGCTTGAGCCATACCTGGTACATGGCGGCCTGGGGAAAGAGGAGGTCGAACACCACACAGAGAATGAAAGTGACCGCAATCAGCAGACTGGTCGCGTGACCGACCGCGACCAGTGAAATACCTTGTCTCATATCGTTTCCTCCTTCCTCTCGCCGAGAAATCGATTAGGCTCCGCTTCGAACTTGTCCAGACAGCTACGCGAACAAAACCTGTAGAGTTTGCTTTCATACATCTTTCCGTAGCCTTCGTCCGGTGGCACATCCATCCCGCATACCGGATCGATGTGCTTACCTTCGTCGTTTTTTCCGGAGCCATGGCCGTGCACCATGTGCGCGCCGCATCCGAAGCGCATCATCACGTAGAAAAGCACTGCAAAAATCAAAAATGAAAGAAATCCGTCCATGTCTCTTTACCTCAGGCCTCGGGGTGACGGGGCGGCGAAACGCGACCTCCCGACAGTCTCGGAAAGTACGCGGGCACTTCTTGCATATACCTCCGGTATTCGTCTCCGAACTCCAAAAGCACCTCTCGCTCCTCGCGTTTGGCCAACCGCACGTACATGAAAGCCAGCACGGGAAACATTATGAGTGTCACCAGGGTCGGCCACTGGAACAGAAAACCCACCATGATCGTTACGAAGCCAACGTACTGCGGATGGCGGACCCTTGCGTAGGGCCCGGTGACGGCCAAGGTCCGAGAGCGTTGCGCCGCGTAGAGGACCTTCCATGCCGACGCCAGCAACCAGAACCCGAGCACAATGAGGACGTTGCTGATCAGGTGGAACGGCCCGAAGTGTGGGTTCGCCTTCCAGCCGAACAGCATCTCGACCAAGTGGCCCGAGTCGTGCGTAAGCCAGTCGACTCCAGGAAACCGACTCGTGAGCCACCCCGAGAGCAGGTAGATGGTGAGCGGAAAGCCATACATTTCAGTGAACAGCGCGACCAGGAACGCAGAGAACGCACCGAACGAGCGCCAGTCCCGTGCAGAGCGCGGCTTTGTAAAGCTGAACGCAAAAATGATGAACACCAAGGAGTTGATCACCACGAGGGACCACAGCCCATAGGAAGCTTCGTTTCCGTTCATTTCGAACCAGCCTTCAAAAAGCGCCTGCGTTGGACGGCGCCTTGATTACCAAGCCGCTGGAGAAACGAGAAAATTGTCAACCTCATCTTTCCAACTCAATCCGACAACATGCGCTTGCGCTCTTCAAACTCTTCTTTATCGATCTCACCCCGAGCAAAGCGTTCTTCAAGAATATCGAGCGACCGCCTTCGAGCCGGCGACGATCCGGATTCCTGCGATGAGCCGCCCGCTAGCCAGCGCACCACTATGACAATGCCGACGATGATTACGCCCCAGAAAAGGAGCATCATTACGGAGCCAAAGATCATGTGGCCCCAACCCCAGCCCCCGCCGTAATGCCAGTAATCGGGTCGCTCGGTCGCTACCTGCGCATGTGCCGGAAGCGTCGCTATGGCAAAAGAAAGCGCCAGCAGTGCATTCATCATCCATTTCCGCATTTCAGTGTCCTCTGTGTAATGAACCCAGCCTCGACCCAGCGAAGGGACAGCTGACTACCCGATACGTAGACATGCCAGGACACATCGTTATCCGACCCTGTCTCTGCAGCTCACCGCGTGTTTCCCCCGGGCCGGTCGTCGTCACCGCCGTGGCCGCCGCCGTGACGGTGACCGCCGTGCATGAACAGATGCATGACAACGCAGCCGAGGATAAGCACCCAGGGTAACCACTGGATCACGTGGGCGCGATGCTCGGTGATCAGGAAGTAGCCGGCGGCGAGAAGAAACACGGCGAGCGCCAGGTTCGCCTTTTTTTGCCACCATGGAATTGCTTTTTTGCTCATCACTTTCACTCCTGAGACATCGCGGCCCTGTTCACAACTTGACGCGATTGAGTCGTAGCGCGTTCATTACGACCGAGACGGAGCTGAAGCTCATCGCCGCCGCGGCGATGATTGGACTCAGCAAAATCCCGAACGCGGGATACAGCACCCCGGCCGCCACGGGCACGCCGAGGGCGTTGTAGACGAAAGCGAAAAACAAGTTCTGACGGATGTTGCGCATGGTCGCGCGGCTCAGTCGCCGAGCCCGCACGAGCCCGCGCAGGTCACCCTTTACCAGGGTCACACCGGCACTTTCCATGGCGACGTCGGTGCCCGTGCCCATGGCAATTCCGACCTGGGCTTGCGCGAGCGCGGGCGCGTCGTTGACGCCATCGCCGGCCATGCCCACGATGCGGCCCTCGCTTTGCAGCCGCTTGACCATCTCCGCCTTCTGATCGGGCAGCACACCGGCAATCACCTCGTCGAGACCAAGCTTGCGCGCAACCGCCTTGGCGGTGGTCTCGCTGTCCCCGGTGAGCATCACGATGCGAACGTCTTCTTCGTGCAGTGCCGCGATAGCCTGGGGCGTCGTCTTCTTGATGGGATCGGCAACGCTCACCAGACCTGCCGCCTTGCCGTCGATGGCGACGAACATCACCGTCTGGCCTTCCTGGCGCAGCGCCTCGGCCCGATCCGCGAGCGGCCCGGGAGCTATTCTCAGAGACTCGAGCAGTCGCGCATTGCCGAGCGCCACCCGACGTCCGTCTACCTCACCGGTCACGCCTTTGCCGGTTACGGATTCGAATGACTCCGCTTTGCCGAGCTTAACGCCACGCTCGCTCGCGCCCTCGACAATCGCCGCCGCGAGCGGATGCTCGCTGCCGCGCTCGAGCGTTGCCGCAAGCCTTAGCAACACCGTCTCGTCGACTCCGTTCAACGCCTCCACTTTGACGAGTTTCGGCTTCCCTTCCGTCAGCGTTCCCGTTTTGTCCACCACCAGGGTGTCGACTTTGCGCATTACCTCGATGGCTTCCGCATTCTTGAACAGCACGCCGAACGTAGCGCCCTTGCCGGTGGCGGTCATAATGGACATCGGCGTCGCCAGCCCCAGCGCGCAGGGGCAGGCGATGATCAGCACCGCGACCGCGTTGATGATCGCGTAGGCCATTGCCGGCGCGGGCCCCACGAGTCCCCAGACGATGAAGGTGATGATGGCGATCGCCACCACCACCGGAACGAAGTAACCCGCGACCACGTCGGCGAGCTTCTGGATCGGCGCGCGGCTTCGCTGCGCCGTCGCCACCATCTGCACGATCTGCGATAGCAGCGTGTCGGCGCCCACCCGCCTCGCCTCGACGATCAAACCGCCAGTGCCGTTTATAGTGGCGCCGATCACCTTGTCGCCCGCGGCCTTCTCCACCGGAATGGGCTCGCCCGTCAGCATGGACTCGTCCACCGCGCTTGCGCCCTCCACGACTACACCGTCCACGGGCATCTTCTCCCCGGGCCGCACCCGCAGCCGATCGCCGACCTGAACCTGTTCCAGTGGCACGTCGGCTTCGGAGCCATCGGCCTCGATGCGCCGAGCCGTCTTCGGAGCGAGGCCGAGCAACGCCTTGATCGCGGCGCCGGTGCGCTGGCGGGCCCGCAGCTCCATCACCTGGCCGAGCAGCACCAGTGTCACGATCACCGCCGCCGCCTCGAAGTACACGGCCACCTCCCCATGCGCGTCGCGAAAAGACGCGGGGAAGATTCCGGGCATCACCGTCGCCACCACGCTGTAGAAGTAGGCCACGCCCGTGCCGAGCCCTATGAGCGTGAACATGTTGAGGCTGCGGTTGACCACCGACTGCCAGCCGCGGACAAAAAACGGCCAGCCGCCCCAAAGCACTACCGGCGTTCCCAGCGCAAGCTCGATCCAGCTGAGTGTGCGGGGCGTTGCAAGCCAGTCGAAGGTTAATCCCACCACATCGCCCATAGCGATGATCACCAGGGGCACGGACAGGATCGCGCTCACCCAGAAGCGCCGCGTCATATTCGTGAGTTCGGGGTTCTCTTCCTCCTCCAGCGTCACGGTCACCGGCTCGAGCGCCATGCCGCACTTGGGGCACTCACCCGGCTCGTCGCGGATGATTTCCGGGTGCATCGGGCAGGTGTATTGCACCTTGGTCGGCAGAGCCACCGGCATCTCAGGATCCAGGGCCATGCCGCAACTCGGACATGCGCCCGGGACATCTTCACGCACCTCCGGACACATCGGGCAGATATAGGCGGTGGCTTCGCCCGCCGGCTTCGGCTCCGAAACAGGCTTAGCTCCGCCTTCCAAATAATACTCGGGCGCCGTGCGGAATTTTTCCATGCAGCCGGCGCTGCAAAAATAGAAAACCTCGCCTGCGTGGCGATGTCTGTGTTTTGATTCGGCGGTTACGGTCATGCCGCAGACCGGATCGCGAAGCTCTACGTGCGACCCCTTGGCGTCATTCCCGTGGTGATGATGGTACGCTTGGTCCATTACCTGGTTTCCTTTCGAAGCTTTCAAAATATCTTCACCCGTTTCAGACTGACATGAAATATTTCTTTCATTCCTAGCTCACGTCCACGCCGATTTCGATAATTCGGCCCGAGACATACCGGTGCGGCGGAACCACCAAATTGGTCGGAGCCGGCACCCCCTTGAATACGCGGCCGGCGAAATCAAAGCGAGATCCGTGGCAAGGACAAAAATAGCCACCTAGCCAGTCCGAACCTAGGTCCGCCGGGGCAACGTCCGGGCGAAAAGACGGCACGCAGCCAAGATGAGTGCAAAGTGCTACCACTACTAAATATTCCGGTCGAATCGAACGATACTCGTTGCGCGCATACGCAGGCTGCTGGCTTTCTATCCTCGACACGGGATCCCGCAGCTGGTCGGTTAGTGTCTTCAGATTCGTTAGAATTTCAGGCGTGCGTCTGAGCACCCATACCGGCTTTCGGCGCCATTTAACGGTAATTTGTTGCCCGGGCTCGAGCTTGCTTACATCTACGACTGCCGGCGCTCCCGCCGCAAGAGCACGCTCGCTTGGCTGCAAAGAAAACAAAAACGGTACTGCGGCCAGACCTACTCCTATTCCGCCAACGACGGTGGTGGTTGTTACCAGGAAGCGCCTTCTATCAAGATCCGCGGACCCATTCGCGCCCGGAGCACCGCTTTGAACCTGAAAACTTTCCATCTTAATCACTTTGCTAACTTGACTGCACACTTCAAGCAATCCGTTTTAACGTACCGTCTTCTGACCAATGCACGTTTTCAGCGATGGTCGATGCATCATTCGCACTAGAAACCGATCCGTTCGGAAAACGCGATCGCCGACACCGGCTGCGTCGCACTACGAGGCAGCCCGCGCAGAAGTGAGCTCTAGTTAATTTCGAAGACGTTTGGTGGAGAGGTAGACGGGTACGCGCGCTATGGCGAACGCCGGTGGCGCGTCAACTTCAAAGAGTTTATTTACATCCGGCGTTCGCGTAGTGAAAACTACTGTTGGCGGCGATACTGGAGGCCAGTAGTTGGGGTCCACAGAAACGACGACTGGAAGAATTAGTCCGCGGTCGGTCTGTAGAGCAGCAAGCACGCAGCATTCAGAGTCCTCGCCGCCCGTATCGACCATATTCGAAACAGTAATCGGAATGCCGATCGACTGGGCAGCGATTCCGGTCAGAGGTCCATCAGAAGCCGATACAAACTCAGGCGTACAGATATGAAGTCCTACGCTCAAGGCAAGGAACACAAACAGGGCGCGGAAGCCTGTTGACCGGCTGACCACGCGATATTGAAAGTAATCAATCATATAAGTACGAGCGCTGTGGCAAGACTCTCCGCCCGTTGGCAATGAGCCCTGGCGTATTCTCTTTCTCTTTAACTATACCCAGTCTGTCTGAGGAGCCACTATTTACCCCCGGGGAAAAGGTGGCGTATTGATCCGCATCAATAAACAGGCGCGATATCACTGGTCCCGCCGGCAGATTGGCCCCTCTACACTGCGGATCTCGCGCCTAAACGCTCCCGAATTATCACTCGAGGCATGAACGAGCGTACCCGCGACGGCCAAAGAGTGGACTTCTGTTTTGCCGCGTCGCTTTCTGACGATTCTTTTTGCACCCGTCACTTCCCGCACCTGCAGGCGGCAGCGGCGCCTGCAACGGCCGATACACTCGCCGGACAGTTAGTCGGTTCGCGCTTCATCCAATCTGGGAAAAGACAGGAAAGTTGCGCAGCAGCCAGTAGGAAAATATCGTCAGGTGGCCGGTGATCATGGCGATCCCCATGATGATCAGGATGATTCCCGCACCGATTTGAAGCGGCATTCCGAATTTCCGCATGGTGCGCATTCGCGAGACGAAAGCGCCTGTAAACAATGCGGCGGCAATGAACGGTACCCCGAGCC
>JBFHVA010000101.1:0-11860 GCA_041589735.1 Gammaproteobacteria bacterium
AACGGTGGGCCCTTTGACGAACTCGAGGCGCTTTTCGATCCGGCGCTCCGCTTTCGCGGACCCATGTTTAAATCCGATGACGCCAGGTCGTATATCGCCGAGCTCGAGCGCAGTCCACCGGAAGCCGTGGACTACAAGCTACTGACTTCCTTCGAGGGCGACGCGGAAGCCATTCTTGTCATAAACTTCCTCAAGCCGCCAAGGCAGGTGCCCATGGTGATATGGGGCAAGTTTTCCGGCGACAAAATTAAAGAGCTGACGCTGATCTTCGATACCGCCGCGCTGTGCTGAAATAATCCTAGACCCTACTCGAGCCGACAAAAGGTCATGACGACCGAGCAGGTTATCCTCTTTTCCCTGGTTTTCCTCATCTTCGCATTCCTCATCTGGGGGCGCTTTCGCTACGATCTGGTGGCCTTTGGTGCGCTGGTGATCGCATTCGTCGCAGGGGTGGTGCCAAAGGAGGACGTGTTCTCCGGCTTCGGCCATCCCGCGGTCGTGATCATCGCGCTGGTGCTCATCGTCAGCCGTGGCCTCTCCCGCTCCGGCGCCATCGAACTTCTGGCCCATAAGGTTCTCGACGTGTCGCGCGGGCTGCAGGCGCATATCGGCATCATGGCGGGGATATCGGCGGCGCTGTCGAGCCTTATGAACAACGTGGCTGCGCTGGCGCTGCTGATGCCGCTGGACATGCAGGCAGCCCGGCGGGCCAAGAGGAGTCCCGCCATGACCCTGATGCCGCTTTCTTTCGCCTCCATTCTGGGCGGCATGGTGACCCTCATCGGCACGCCGCCCAATATCGTCATCGCAACGTTTCGGGAGGACGCCCTGGGCGAGCCCTACCGCATGTTCGACTTTGCGCCGGTCGGCATCGTTGTGGCCATCACCGGCGTCATATACGTCATGCTCGCTGGCTGGCGTCTGATCCCGCGGGAACGCGGTAGGCACGATACCGTCAAGGAGCTCAGAAATCTGAAGGACTACGTGGCCGAAGCGAAAGTGACCGATTCGTCGAAGGCCATCGGCAAAGCGCTCAAGAAGCTCGACGGTCTCACCGAGGAGTACGACGTCAGTGTGCTCGGTCTAGTCCGCAGGGGGAAGCGTTTACCCGGGTCGGCGCGCAGCGAAGAGGTGCGCAAAGGCGATGTGCTTGTAATTGAAGGCGGACCGGAAGCCATCGACCAGTTCATCGGCGCGGCGGGGCTGGCCTTTGCCGGCGGTGACAAGCACGGCGGCATCACTTCCGAAGCGCTCGGCCTGATGGAAGTGGTGGTGCCGGAAGGCGCGCGAATCGTGGGGCGCTCGGCGCTGGACGTTCGCCTACTCTATCGCCAGGGAGTGACGTTGCTTGGAATTTCGCGCAAAGGCCACAGAATTCGGGAGCGCGTGCGCAAGACGCGCATTCACGCCGGCGACATCCTGCTGCTGGTCGGTCCCGAGGATCATCTGCCCGACGTCGTGGAGTGGCTCGGCTGCCTGCCCATTGCCGAGCGCGGCCTTGAAGTGACCCAGCGGGGCAAGGCCTGGACCGCGGTAGGTGTATTCGCCGCCGCCATCCTTGTCGCCAGCCTGGGCTGGATTTATCTGCCGCTGGCGCTTGCCGCCGTCGTTGTCGTTTACGTATTGCTGAAGATTGTCCCGCTCAACCAGATTTACGAGTCGGTGGAATGGTCGGTGATCGTGCTGCTGGGCTCGATGATTCCAATCAGCGTGGCGCTGGAAGCGACCGGCGGCGCGGCGTTGATCGCCGATGTAATGGTGGAGTGGACCGAAGGCCTGCCTGCCGTGGCCGTGCTGACCATCCTGATGATTGTGACCATGACGCTTTCGGACGTGCTCAACAACGTGGCCACCGCGCTGATTGCGGCCCCAATTGGCATCGGTATCGCCGAGCGCCTCGACGCCAATCCGGATTCATTTCTAATGGCGGTGGCGGTGGCGGCGTCGTGCGCCTTTCTCACCCCAATCGGCCACAAGAACAACACCATTATCATGGGTCCCGGCGGCTACAAGTTCGGTGACTACTGGCGCATGGGCCTGCCGCTGGAGATCTTGGTGGTGCTGGTGAGCGTACCGATGATCCTCGTTGTCTGGCCGCTATGAGCCGCCTGGCTCAGGTTGCCGGAGATCTGCGCCGCCGTCAGTCCAGGGGCCACACCGGTCTTCTGACTTTCTCGTAGGGGAGCTTTTTGAAGTTACGCGAGGTGATGCCGCCGCCTTCGTCTACCACGATGATTTCGCTGGCGATGGGTGCAAACGCGGCGCGAAAATGGTGCGCCGACTTCACCGCTACAAATTTCTTTTTCGCAGGATCGATTCCCGCGTGCTTGAAGAAGTTCAGATCGTAGACTTGATAACGCCGGCTGGTGATGACGATCTCGATGCCGTTTACCCGCAGCACGGCGGTGGGGCCCGCTTTCACCTTTACACCCTTTGACATCGGGCCCTCGTAGGCGAACCGCCCGTCAGTGAGACGTTGAACGGTTCCGGTGACTTCAAGCGGGGCCCCCGTGGAAGGATCCAGCCGCCCTCCCAGAGTCACGGAAACTTCGGCGCCTTCACCAGCCTGAGCGCAGGCTGCTGCGGCATCCGGGTCATACATGTTGGCGAAGGCCGCGTCTTTCAGCTTTGCATCCAGCATGCCCTTCAACAGTCCGGTGGCGTCGCCATAGCCGCCGCCGCCGGGATTGTCCGCGAAGTCCGCCACTACGATGGGGCCTTTCTTTCTGCCGCGTTTGAGCATTCGGGCGACGGCATCAGCGACGCTCATTGTCTCAACGGTGCTGCGTTCTCGGTTGTCATAAATGTGCTGGATGAGCACAGAGGCGATCTCCGCGTGGCGTGAATCGTTACCGTCGCCCACTACCACCACGCTCGGCCCAGTTTCGCGGATGTCGGCCCACGGAAAACCGGCATTGATGCTCACCGCGAGCACTGAACGTTCAGATTCGAGCTCTTTCGCCAGTGCCAGAGCTTCAGTCATCGGCCCGGGGGCGGTGGTGCGGCCATGGTCGGCGCCATCCAGCATGGCGCCTCGGGCGACCACCGTGCGCGGGCGAATGTCCATATGCATGGCGCGGGCGACGAGCTCGGCCACTTCCCTACCGACCTCATAGGCGTCCACGTGAGGGTAGGTTCGGTAAGAGACCATTACATCGGCGAGCGCCGCCATACGGTCGGTGACGTTAGCATGCAGGTCGAGGGTCACGCCGATGGGTATCACCGGACCGATACGGTCTCTCAACAATGAGAGCAGCGTGCCTTCGCCGTCATCCAAGTGCTCGGTCACCATGGCGCCGTGCAGGCAAAGCAGGATGGCGTCGAAAGGACCTTGCTGTTCCAGCGCCTTGAGCAGCGCGCCGGAGACGTGATCGAAGACCTCCCGGGTCACCTTTCCCGAGGGCGTGGCGTCGGCGTAAACGACGGGAATGAGTTCCCAGCGGTATTTTTTTGCCACGTCGACTATTGCGGCTACCTCGGTGCGGGTGCCGGAAAACTGGGCGACGATGTCGTCACCGTAATACAGGTCTCTCGCCTGGTACGCCGAGAGATCGGTGGCCAGCTTGGAGAAGGTGTTGGTCTCGTGCCTAAAACCCGCGATCAGAACGCGCTGTGTCATTTCGTAGAAGCGTCCGTCTTACGTCGGCGGCCCGTAATGGTAATAAGAAGAGTGGATAACGGTCTAGTCGCTGAAATCAAAGCGAATCAAAGTGACAAGCCCCGGGCCTTGCGCGCAAGCGATCCCGGAAAACGCAATTCCGTCTCCCGCTTAGCGGTGCAAGTATAAAAATCTGTTCTTATTTATACCGCGAGCGCGCTTTTCGGAATGCTTGTTCAAAGGCCGTCCACATGCCTTCCGCGCCTTCCATCATATCGTGTAGAGCCGCCTCGTTCGCGCTTTGGATCTTCTTCAGTGTTTCGCGTCCCTCGGCGAGCTTCTTGTTGAGGTCCTCGAGCTCTTCGTGATACCGCGCCTGAGCTTCGGCGCTGGCTTTCTTTGCCTGGGCTTCGAGCTTGGTGATCTCGGCGTTCCACTCGTCGATTTGAGCTTTGTACTTCTTGACGTAGGCGTCTCTTTTTTCTGACATGTCTTACTCCTTCGGGGCTTTATGGTCGCCTAATGTATCACATACCGCGGGAAGCAATAGCTGAAATCAAGCGGGGTGTGGCAAGTGATTCGTGGTTTTGTGATTGATGATTCGCGTAAGGAGAGTCGACGACTCGCTTGACTGCACGTATCAGCTACTAATCACTTCTTAGAACAACTTCTCCCGCTCGATTTTATAAATTATGTCCATGCCCTGCTGCTCGCCAGATTCGGCCTGTACGCTGATGTTGTCGGTCAGCCTGTAGTCCAGAAGCAGCTTTCCCGACTCCTCGAATATGCCCAAGGCGTAGCGAATGAAGATATCCGGAGCGATCTGCTTGCCGAGGAGCAGGGACGTCTGGTCCACGCCCCCGCCCACCGTGAGCTCATCCAGCCCAAGCATGTTCTGGATCTGCTGCGTGATCACGTTGGCGCGCTTGAGGCCCAGCGCCGCGGCCGCTTGCTGCAGCTTGGCAGCATCCGTCTGGGTGCCGCTTGAAAGGGGTCTTCCGGTGAGCAGATAGGAGAACGCTTCCGCCTCCGGCAGGGGAGGCTCGGAGTAGACCCGAGAATCGATGGATTTCACGGTTCCGCTAATGACGATGCCGGCGGTGATGTCTTTGAGTTCGCGCACAGCGGTGACGTCGATTCCCGGGTTGTTGATGGGGCCCGCAAACAACAATCTTCCTGTCTGGATTTTCAGATCCTGGCCATAAGCTTCGTAACGGCCCTCGCGTAAAGAGAGCGTGCCCTGGGCCTGTGGGGGCTCCCCGGTTTCGCCGCTGACGGCAAGGCTGCCGTCGATACGCGTGGTCAGGCCGAATCCTTCAAAGCTGACCTCGTCGCCCAGACTGACCTCCACTTTCATCCGCAGCGACGGTCCTACCCGCTTCTTCTGGCTTTGAGTTCCGTCTTGGGCGTTCACGATGACCTCGTCTTCGCTCACCTTGACCGCGGATACCGGCAGCTGTTTGAGCTTTACGCTGGCGCGCGGTATGTGAACGCTGCCCGTGAGCTCAGCGAGCTTCCCGTCCGCGCTAAGCTGCAGATCCGGTGACATGTAGGCATGGACGGTGGGAAGCTTGGCCACTTCAAAGTTGTTGCCTTTGAGCTCAAGGTCCACTCGCCGCTCTCCTGCCGGCGAGGGTTCGGAATGACCGGTGATTGTTATCTGACCTCCACCGGAGCTGAGCGCGCCTTCGAGAACTACGCGCTCGGCTTCATCGCTGCGCAAGGAAAGATTGATCTGGCGAAGTTCGAGGCCGAGATCAGGCACGTTTGCCTCTCCGTTTTTCAGCGCCAGTGCTCCAGTCACCGCCGGCTTTGCGGTGGTGCCGGTGATGTCAAAGGCGCTGAACAGCCCACCGCGAACATTGACCAGCTGAGGCACCATGATGCCGAGCCACCCCAGATCGGAAAAGTCGGCCTCGATCCGGCCCTTGAGCGGCGCTGGAACGTCGTCGCCCAGCGCGCCGGTCTCGAGACTCCCGCGCATCCTTCCGGCGTTCTCAAGATCAAGCCCCATCTCAATCCGCGCGCCTGACGGCGCGTAGCTCAGGTCCACTCGCCCGTTGTGGTAATCGAACTGTGCGCTTTCAAAACCCGCGCCGGGTTCGTAAGAAATCTTCCCGGCGTTGCCAGCAATGCGGGCCTTTGCCTGCGGCGCGCCGAGGGTACCCCCGACTTTAAAATCGCCGTTCAGCGATCCTTCCACCTGAACGCCCTGCGGCAAAAACGTCCGCGCCAGCGTAAGGGGCAAGTCTGCTATTTCTCCCCTGCTTTCAATCGCGTCGCCTTCCGCCTGCCAGCTTCCGGCGGCGCACACGCGACCGGGCGTCTGCGCAAGACAGAGCCCGTCCACGCGAATGCGCTCGCGGCTTGCGCTGATTGCGGCGGGTTTCGGGGTGCGCCACTCGCCGAAGTCTTTGCTTTTGATCGCGGACTCCAGGGCCCCCGACCAGGCGCCCGACTGATAGCGCCCCCTGGCTTCTGCCGACATAGAGTCTGCGCGTCCCGACACATTGAGCACCAGTCTGTGCTGTTCCGGAGTGCCGTCTCCGGATAGGGAAGCTTTGTTCAGGAGCCTTTCTCCAGCGCGAATGCCGCTCGCCTCCAGCGCGATGCGGGAGCGATAACCCGGGGCGAGCCCTGCATCCACATCGACGGAAAGCGAATTCGCGCGGTTATCGCGCCAGGCGAGCTCTCGACCGGCAAGCTTTGCCGTCACCCGCGGCTGCGATCGGGTTCCGGCCAGCCTGCCTTCGCCCTCGAGACTTCCTCCGAGATTTGGCGCCACGGTACTCAGAGCAGGCGCGTTGACAACGAAGCCGAGATCCAGACGTTCGCCGGCCTCGCCGTTGATATCCACCCGGTTGTCGCCGGAACGAAGCTTAAGTTTTCGCGCCGAAACCTTCGTTCCATCGATGCTGACAGCGCCGCGTGCTTCCACTGGATGGCCGCGAAGACGGCCGTCGATGTTCAGTGGATCGAGATTTATTTTGGGCGTGCCCCCGTCCACCCGGCCGGTGATGCCGGTTTGGAGGGAAACCTCGCCCGGCCACTCGCTGAAGTAGCGCTCGGGACGCAGACCCGAGGCGGATACTTTAAGACTCCAGCGGGGCGCTGGCTGCCAGCCGACGTCGCCGGTGGCGCGGATTTCGCCACCCAGGGTCTTCACCGAGAGCGCATCGATGTGGGCGCCGTCCGGACCCACCCGCGCCTTGAGTCGGGTTTCCGCTGGTGGCACTCGCGGGCCACCACTCTTGGCTTCGAGTTTGAGTGCGAGCTTTTTCGCAGGGCCGTTGAGCGAGAAGTTGCCTTCGGCGCTTTCGACCATCACGTCACCGGAAAACGGCCAGCGCAGATCCTGCCATTCGCCGCTCAAGTCAATTTCGGGAACGGCGGACGACAACTCAATCGCTCCGCGCGCTCTCACGGCTACCGGGCGCTCGACGCTGCTTTCGATCTCGATTCTGCGGGTATCGCCTTTTATCTTTGCGCGGCCCGCCCCCTCGATATCCTGCGGAAGTTTCGCCGTGAAGCTTAAGCGCGCGTCGAAAGGGAAGGGCGCCGTAGCGGATGCCTCGCCTTCCAAAGTCAGATCGAGGTGCTCAATCTGCGCCGCCTTTGAGCGCGCCGCGGCGTTCAGCTGAAAGTGGAGAGCACTCAGAATGCCCGCCACCCGATAGCGGCCGGAGTCACTGGTGAACGCCGGTTCACCGGTGAGCGGCCAGGCCAGCTCTCGCCATTCTCCGCCAAGGTCGAGCTCCGGGGTGGTGCCGCCCAGCATGACGTGTCCTTGAGTCGAGATTCGGACAGGCTTTTCTATCGTGTGGTCGATGTTAATGCGGCTGCTGTCGCCCGCGAGGGTTCCGCGCCCGACCGCCTGGCTGCCGTCGGCCAGCTGCATGCTCCATCGTAGAGACGTTTCGAGTTTTTCCTCGCGCCTCGTCGTATCGGCGTCGATGTTCAAGCGGCGAGCCGGAATTGTTTCGCTGTCAAGGGAGGCGTCGAAACTGAGCGCGAGTTGATCCAGGCTTCCCCGGGCACCGAAGGTGCCCGACTGGCTTAAAAAATCCGGTTTTCCCTGAAGCGGCCAGCGCAAAGTCTTCCATTGCCCGCTGAGATCCAGTTGCAGGGGCTCGGCCAGCGGCGACACGGTGCCGGTGACGTCGACGGAAAACGGGTGGTTGAGCTTGTGCTCGAGGCGAATCGCGTGCAGATCGCCGCTGACGTTGCCGATGCCTTCGGCCCTGGCGCCGTCCGGAAGGCGAAGCGACCAGACAATCCCCGCTTCCACGGCATGGGGCGGCGTTGGATCCACGTGCCCGTGGGCGGTGAGCTGGAGCGCATCTGCGTCGATCTGTAGATGGGTCAGGGTGACGATGTTTCCGTCTACGCTGAAGCCCCGCAGCGAGACGCGGTCGACGCGGTTCTGCCCACCGTTGCGGCGAACCAGCACTTCTTCGACGCCCACTTCGTCCACCTGGATTGCAAAGGGAATCGATATACCTCCGGCGTCGGGGCCCGCGGGCGCTGCTTCCTGTTCCCCCCCGATCGCCGTGTAGTCGACTTGTGCCAGGAAGAAACGCTGCACGTGCACCCGGCCGGACAAAAGCGCTAAGGGGCGCCAGCGAACGATCAGAGTCTCAGCTTGGACACGGTGATTTGTGGCTTTTACCTCGAGCTTCGAGAATTGAAGCTCGGAAAGGAGATCCCCCTGAACCGATTGGTAGCTGAAGCGCTCGCCCGCGGCCCGCGAAGCCACACTCAGCATCCACCGGCTGCCGCTCTCGGTGGCGAGCAGCGCAAACATCGCCAGGCACGCGGCGATGACGATCGCCAGGACGATAAGTACGCCGCGTTTCAAATGTCCGGACCGAGCCTGAAGTGAATTCGGAACAGCGGCGTCTCACCCACCGGGTGCGCGAGGTCGAGTCGAATGGGGCCGATGGGGGAAGTCCAGCGCACGCCGAATCCGATGCCGACTTTGAATCCCTCGTTGGAGTCGGTGTCAGAGAAAGCGTTACCCGCGTCGGCAAATACGGCGGCGCTCCATTTGTTCACGATGGGGTGTTCGTACTCGATGCTGCCGACCAGCAAGTATTTTCCGCCGATGACGTTGCCCGCATCGTCTTTCGGGCCCAGCGACTGGTATTCGTAACCGCGCACGCTGGTGTCGCCGCCTGTAAAGAATCGCTGCGAAGGCGGAAGAACGTCGAATTCATCGACGGTCAGGGCGCCCGCCTCACCACGGAGAAGAATGCGCCCGTCCCAGGAAAATCCTTTTATCCAGCCCGCGCTCAATCGGGTTCGCGCGAAGGTGGTGTCCGAGAGTAAAGAGTCGGCGCCGCCTTTGACTTCGAAAAAGACACGGTGGCCCCACGTGGGCTTGAGCGCGGCTTCGCTCACGGCCCGGCTCCAGGAAACACCGGGCGTAAGCAGAGTGGTGAGGACGCCGCTTTGCGTGCCGACGTCGAAGTTTTCCCGTGTGGCCTCGATGAATCGGGTTTCCAGCCAGTCGTATCGGCGTTTCTTGGTTTGCCGTGCGGCGAGCTTGAAGCTTGTGGTTTCGGAGGTGTCAGTGTCTTCCTGCTGCGCGCCGGCTTCGAAACTCAACCACTCGCTGCGGGGATCTTTGAGTGGGATCCTGTATTCGGTGGTGATATCCCTTTGAACCGGCGACGCGCTGATGCGGCTGTTGAGCCGGTGGCCCCGCTGGTTGAGCCTTCGGTTATCGTAGCCGAGGCGCAGACGCGGCCCCGTGTCGGTGCTTGCGCCCACGCTGGCGGTGAACTGATGCGGCTTTCGGGGGGTCAGGGTCACGTCCACAGGAATGCGGTCGTCCTCGGGCTGGTCCGTATGCGGGCGCACGTCTACTTGAGAAAAGTATCCGCTGTCGGAGAGCGCGCGATTGATTCCAACGACCTTGTTGGTGTCGTATGGCGCGCCTTCCTCGTACTCGAAAAAAGCCTGCACCAGCTCCGGTCTCAACGCATCCTGTTTGACGTTCAGGGCACCGAATCGATAGCGCTGGCCGGAGTCGTACCGAATGCTCACCACCGCTTTGCCCCGGACGGTGTCGATCCTGAGCTCGCTGGTGGTGAAGCGGCCGTCCAGGTAACCCCGCTCGTTCGCCAGCGAAGCGATCCGTTGCTTGGTCTGCTCATAACGCGCATGGTTGACGATATCTCCGGTCTTGACCGGCAGCGCCTCGAGCAACTCGGTGAAGGCGTCGTCGTTCGACGCCTCGCCGGTAATTTCAACATCCACAGCCTCCACTGTTACCGGCTCTCCAAGCTTCACCTCGTAACTTGCCTTCCAACAGTCTTCGATCTGTTCCAGGTTTTTTGAGATTTCAGGCGAGTAGTAACCGAGAGCGCGGACCGCGTTACGGACCTCCTCCACCGAGCGTGCAAACAGTCGCCGCACGCGCCATTCCGGAGCCGTGCACAACTCCTGGGCCAGCGAGACATAGGCGCGAATGTTTTCACTGATGTCCTTGTCGACGCCCTCCACCTGGATCTCGATCCGCGGCGCGGCTTCTTTGGCCGCCGCCGAATCCTCCGTTTTTGCGAAATAGCCGCAGGCACTCAAAGAACCCATTGCGACCGCCCCGGCCATTACGGCCGCCACGGGGTTCAAATCTCTCCATCTAATCACGGTGCTTTGAGTCCATTCATGGTGATTTGGTTGCCATAGTCATCAGCCGGGTTGCCGGATGCCGCGCTCAGTCTTCAAAAAACCGAACCGCGTTCTTATCGGACGCGGGGTCGGCCGCGCAGGCCGCCGGACACGGCCTTGACGTGAGGCTTTATCGAGGAGCGCGCCGGTGAAAAACAGTCGAATTCGTGGCCGGAAAAGTTGTTACGGGTCTTGATTTCGGGTTTTCATCTGCTGGTTCGTCCCCGCCGGCCGACATCCGGGGCTTGTTCCATCATATGAGAATTCTCGCACTCGGCGGCGTGCCCGGGCGAGTCGGCCTGAGCACCCAGAAATGCGCCACACCGGCGCGCGTCTTCCGTTCATCAGGCGTTGGTCAGCTCGAGATCTTCAAGCCGAGCGGACCTGGCGCCGAGGGCGTGCATTTGTTTGATCGCCTTGTCGCTGTCGCCGGCGTTGACGTCCACCCCGCGAATGCCATCTTCCAGCAGCATGACCTCGAAGCCTTCCTTAAGCGCATCCTTGACGGTGTTCAATACGCAGTAGTCCGTGGCCAGCCCGCCGATAAACAGCCTGTTTACGTTTTGCTTTCGCAGCCGTTCGGCCAGATCCGTACCCTCAAAGCCCGAGTAGGCATCTTTCTCGACCGTAGTCGCCTTGGAAATTACGCTGACGTCGTCGCCGAGATCGAGCTCGTCGGCGAACTCGGCCCCCTCGCTGCCGGCGACACAGTGCGGCGGCCAGAGGCCGCCCTGGGCCTTGAAGGAGCAATGGCCCTCCGGGTGCCAGTCGCGGGTTGCATACAGCGGGAGCTTCGTCCGCCTGAAATGTTTGAGATACCGGTTCATTACGGGCACCACCGCGTTTCCGTCCGGAACACCGAGATTTCCGTCCGGCAGGAAGTCCTTCTGCACGTCGACGACGATGAGGGCGTCGCCCTTGGCGGGTTTGAAATTCGATCTGTCATTCATGCTAGCTTCCATCCTTTCCCTGAAGGCCGCGGCCCGGGAGCCGTCACGCCCCCGGTGTTCGGGGAATTTGGCGAGATTGGTTTACCATGATACATCCATGTTCCGGTCCACCCCACGCCCAGCCAGCGCGCAGCTGAGTCCATGACGCCCGACCCCACAGAGATTCCCGCATCCGGCCTGCTCACGGACCTGTATCAGATCACCATGGCCCAGGGCTATTACCGGTGCGGCATGGCTCAGCATGAGGCCGTGTTTCACCTTACGTTTCGTACCCTTCCTTTCGGCGGCGGCTTTGCCATCGCCTGCGGCCTCGACTCGGTCGTGGATTTTCTAAACCGCTGGCATTTTTCCGAAGCCGACATCGAGTATTTGCGCGGGCTCAAGGGCAATGACGGAAAGCCGCTGTTCCACGAGGATTTTCTTGGCTATCTGGGCGCGCTTCGCTTTGCTTGCGATTTTGACGCAATCGCCGAAGGCACGCCGGTATTCGGTCACGAGCCGCTGATTCGAACCTGCGGACCAATCATTCAGTGCCAGCTTCTGGAAACGCCGCTACTTGCACTGATGAATTTTCAGACGCTCATTGCCACCAAGGCGGCGAGGATCGCCTTGGCGGCGGAGGGGGACCCCGTGATCGAGT
>JBFHVA010000102.1:0-11811 GCA_041589735.1 Gammaproteobacteria bacterium
CAGCGTCTGGTCGGCCTCCAGTCGCTTGAGACATTCGACAATGGCGTCGAAGCATCGCCAGTCCCGCGCCGCGCGCCCGATGCCGCCATAAACCACCAGCTCGTTGGGTTTTTCCGCAACCTCGGGGTCCAGGTTGTTCATGAGCATGCGCAGCGGCGCTTCCGTGAGCCAGCTTTTGGCGGTCAGCGCGGTTCCGCGTGGGGCGCGGACGACCCGGTTTGAGATACGGTTGGTGAGCGTCATAATGGGCGGGGTCGAGTCAAATCAAGCCCCGAGCGTATCCCGACCGGGGCGTGAACGCCAACCGCACAGGCCGCAGACATGGAGACCTTCGAGCTTATTCGAGGCAGCACGCCGCTCCTGGTCAGCATGCCCCACAACGGCACCCTGATTCCGGACGCCATTGCCCGGCGTATGACAGAGCATGCGCGAACCGTGCCCGACACCGACTGGCACATGGATCGGCTGTACGATTTCGCCACGGGGCTCGGCGCCGGGGTTCTCAATCCGCGCTATTCGCGCTACGTCGTCGATCTCAACCGTCCGCCGGACAATAAGCCGCTGTACCCGGGCACCAGCAACACGGAGCTTTGCCCCTTGACCTGCTTCGACGACTCGGTTGTTTATTTTCCTGGCGAAGCACCGGACAAGCTCGAGGTAAAAGATCGCGTTGAACGCTACTGGCACCCGTATCACCGCCAGCTCAAGGACGAGCTCGATCGATTGAAAAGGGCCCACGGCGTCGCCGTTCTGTTCGAGGCGCACAGCATCCGATCGGAAGTGCCGCGGTTTTTCGATGGCCGCCTGCCGGACTTCAACCTGGGCACCGCCGACGGCGCAAGCTGCGACGCCCACCTTCAAAACCTATTGCGCGGGGTGTTGCAGTCCGCCAAGGGCTACACCTTCGTCGTCAACGGACGGTTCAAGGGCGGATACAACACCAGAAACTACGGCGCCCCACAAAACGGCATCCACGCGGTGCAGCTGGAGCAAGCGCAATGCACCTACATGGACGAGCATTATCCGTTCGCCTACGACGAAGCTAAGGCTAATCGGGTCAAGCCCTATCTGGTTCAGCTTATCGACACCGTGCTCGCCTGGACCGCCGAATGCAGTCTGGCAAAAGCACCGGGTTAGGATTTCGCATCCGATAGCTTGCCGCCACGCACCACTGCGTGGCAGGGATTGAATCCGATGTGGTAGGCAAGCTCCGCCGGGTGATCAACGTTCCATAGCACGAAGTCTGCGCGCTTGCCGATTTCCAGAGTGCCGATGGTCGAGTCCATTCCCAGGGCCGTTGCCGCGTTGCGCGTTACCCCGGCCAGCGCTTCTTCCGGCGTCATCCGAAACAGCGTGCACCCCATGTTGAGCATCAGAAGCAGCGAACAGACCGGGGAACTTCCGGGATTGTTGTCGCTGGCGATGGCCACCGGCACACCGTAGCGACGAAACAGATCCAACGGAGGAACCCGGGTTTCACGCAGGAAATAGAATGCGCCCGGCAGCAGCACGGCAACGGTGCCATCTTTGCCCATGGCGGCAACTGCCGCCTCGGACACAAACTCCAGGTGGTCCGCGGACAATGCGCCGTAGCGTGCCGACAACTCGGCGCCGCCCGAATCCGAAAGCTGTTCCGCGTGCAGCTTGATCGGGAGACCCAAGTCCCGGGCGGCGCGAAAAACACGCTCGGTCTGCGCCAGGCTGAATCCGATTCGCTCGCAAAACGCGTCCACCGCGTCGGCGAGCTCCGCTTTGGCAGCCGCGGGCATGACTTCGTCACAGACAAAATCGATGTACTCATCAGCGCGACCTTCGTACTCCGGAGGAAGCGCATGGGCGCCAAGAAAGGTCGTGACCACGGTAACCGGCTCGATCTCACCGAGACGCCTGGCAACCCTGAGCATGCGAAGCTCGGTGTCTCGATCCAGCCCGTAGCCGGATTTGATCTCAACCGTGGTCACGCCTTCGCGCATCAGCGCCTTCAGACGCGGGCGCGCCGCATCCACCAGCGTTGATTCATCTGCGGCCCGGGTCGCCTTGACCGTGGACAGGATCCCGCCACCCCGTCGGGCGATGTCTTCGTAGCTTGCGCCTTGAAGACGCATTTCGAATTCCCGGGCCCGGTCGCCGGCATGCACCAGGTGGGTATGACAGTCGATGAGTCCCGGCGTGATCCAGCGGCCGCCGGCGGAATGCACACGCCCGTCGGCGGGCGCATCTGCGGGAAGCGCGTCCCGCTCTCCGACCCAAACGATGTGCCCCGCCCGAACCGCCAGGGCCCCGTCCTCGATAGCGCCGTAGGCCAGATCTCCGCCGGCGCGCATGGTGGCAAGGCGCGCGTCGATCCACAGCTGGTCCCACTCGCCGGGCGAAGCAGAAGCGGATTGCGATTTAGGGTCGGCCATATTCGGAGGATCGATCCTCGCGGCTGATTCTAAGTGGTATTGTTCGGGCGCAAAGTCACCGCGCTCGCACGTTTCGCTCTGATCCGATAATGCCAGACCTTATCAAGCTTCTCGCCCCGCTCGCGTTGCTTCCCCACGGTTGGGAAAAAAACGTGAGCATAGAAATCAACGCTGCGGGCCTCATCCTCAGCGCCGAGGCGGCGAAGGGAGACACCCCGGAAGGGATCCCCAGACTGGGGGGGCCGGTGATCCCCGGAATGGCCAACCTCCACTCCCATGCCTTCCAGCGGGCGATGGCGGGGCTCACCGAACGTCGGAGCGGTGACGCGGACAGCTTTTGGACCTGGCGCGAGACCATGTACCGCTTCGTGTCCCTGCTCAAGCCGGAGCACATGGAAGCCATCGCCGCGCAGCTATTCGTGGAGATGCTGGAAGCAGGCTACACCGGCGTCGCCGAGTTCCATTACCTCCACCACGACAGCGGCGGCCGGGCGTACGATGACCTTGCGGAAACTTCTCGGCGAATTGTTGCAGCGTCGAAACGAGCCGGCATTCGATTGACCCACCTGCCGGTGCTCTACGTCCATGGGGGCTTCGGGGGAAAGGCTCTGTCGCCGGAGCAGAAGCGATTTGGCAACAGCGCCGAGCAGTTCAACCGTCTGATTGACCAATTGCACGCTGCAATCGCGCACGAACCCACAGTTCGCACGGGCGTAGCGCTTCACTCCTTGCGCGCGGTTGATATGGAAACTTTGCGCCTGGCGGTGGAACACCTGAGCGCGCTGGATGGCCGAGCCCCGATCCACCTGCACGTGGCCGAGCAGATCCGCGAGGTGGAAGAGTGTATTGCGTTTTCCGGTCGCCGACCGGTGCAGTGGCTTTTCGAAAGCACTGGAGTCGACGAGCGCTGGTGCCTGGTGCACGCGACCCACGTGGACGACGCCGAGATCGGCGCCATCGTCGCAAGCGGCGCGGTCGCGGGGCTCTGTCCGACCACCGAGGCCAATCTAGGCGACGGCCTGTTTCCAGCGGCGGAATTCCTCGAGAGAGGCGGCCGATTCGGCGTCGGCTCCGACAGCCACGTCTCCGTCAGCCCGATGGAAGAGCTCAGACTGCTTGAATACGGCCAGCGCCTCGTGCATCGGCGCCGGGCGGTGTTGGCGTCCGGCCAGCAGCCTTCGACAGGACGGAACTTATATCAGTCGGCGGCTCGGGGCGGCGCCCAGGCGCTTGGGATCCCTGCCGGCGAGCTGAAACCCGGAGCGTGCGCGGATTTTGTCGTGCTGGATGCGGAAAGCCCCGGTCTGTACGGCCGCCACCAAGACGCGCTGCTGGACGCTGCCTTGTTTGCCGGAAATAGAAGCGTGATCAAATCGGTCTGGGTCGGCGGCCGCCAGGTGGTTTGCAACGGGCTGCACCCGATGCGGGAAAGCGTTTTTGAGCGCTATAAATCCACCGTGGACGCGCTGGTGCGCGCGCAGTAGCGAAAGAGGTCACTACAACTGAAAACGCACAAGGTCATCATTATCACCGGCGCCAGCCGTGGCATCGGCGCCGCCACCGCCCGGCTTGCCGCAGAGCAAGGCTACTCGGTCTGCGTTAACTACCGTCAAAGCGCCGAGACCGCGGACCGTCTGGTGGCGGAGATCGCTTCCGCAGGCGGACAAGCAGTCGCCGTTGGCGCCGACGTCAGTGTCGAATCAGACGTTTTGCGCCTGTTCGAGACCGTGGATGAATCCCTAGGACCGGTCTCGGCACTGGTGAACAACGCCGGGATCCTTAGGCAGCAGATGCGCGTATCGGAAATGAGCGCAGAGCGGATCAGCGAAGTCATGGCGGTCAATGTTACCGGCTGCTTTCTTTGCGCCCGCGAAGCAGTCAAACGCATGTCCACTTCCAGCGGGGGTAAAGGGGGCGCCATTGTCAACGTTTCCTCGGGCGCTTCCCGGCTGGGCGCCCCCGGCGAGTACGTAGACTACGCAGCCTCCAAGGGGGCCCTGGACACACTCACCATCGGCCTCGCCAAGGAGGTGGCCGATGAAGGCATTCGCGTCAACGCCGTTCGCCCCGGTTTCATTTATACGGACATCCACGCCAGCGGAGGGGAACCGGAGCGCGTCGATAGGGTAAAGGCTCTTGTGCCCATGAAGCGCGGCGGTCAACCTGAGGAAGTCGCGCGTGCAATAATGTGGCTTTTGTCCGATGAAGCGTCGTACACCACGGGCGCCTTCATCGACATTACCGGCGGAAAATAAGATGACCATTAACCGAACTACGCTCAACAGCTTGAGCGCCGCGCTGGTTGATATTGCCGAGCGCGCCGGCAGGGAAATACTCACGGTTTACGGGGCCGGCTTCGACGTGCGCACCAAGCGCGACGCGACTCCGGTCACCGAAGCAGACGAGCGGGCCGAGAAGTTGATTCTGAAAGCGCTGGCAGAGGTCGCGCCCGAGATACCCGTGGTCGCGGAGGAAAGCGTGGCCGAAGGACGGGTGCCGGAAATTGAAGGCTCGCCCTTTTTCCTCGTCGATCCCTTGGACGGCACCAAGGAATTCGTCAGCCGCAACGGCGAGTTCACCGTCAACATTGCCCTGGTTGAGAACGAGGCGCCTTTGATAGGTGCCATTCACGTGCCTGTTCTCGAGGAAAGCTACTGGTGTGATGGAGACGGCGCCGCCTGGCGGCGACGCGGCGCTCAGGAGGCGGAGCGGATACGCTGCCGTAAACCAGAAAACGGTTTGGTGGTAGTGGCGAGCCGATCCCACCGGGACTCCAAGACCGACGCCTTTTTGCAAAAGTTCAAGGTCAAAGAGCAGATCTCGGCCGGATCTTCAATCAAGTTCTGTCGCGTCGCAGAAGGTGCCGCCGATCTCTACCCCCGGCTCGGCCGAACCATGGAGTGGGACGTGGCCGCAGGCCACGCCATCGTCAACGCCGCGGGCGGAAGTGTGACCACCGTGGATGACCAGCCGTTTACCTATGGCAAGCCGGACTTCGCCAACCCGTTTTTCGTCGTCCGCGGGCTTCAATCGGATTCCGGCCAGACCTGATGCCGGACGTCGAACCGTTTTCGAATCAGGCTTTGTTCACCTGGATCTATACGGAATTTTTCACCTTCACTCAATTTCTTCGAGGAGCCCTCTAAATGCCCGATGCGCTTCCCAAGGATATGACCGTCATCGAGATCCCGGAGCCCGGCGGCCCGGAAGCACTGAAACCCGGGCGCCGGCCACTGCCTTTTCCCGGCGCGGAAGAGGTCCTGGTGCGGGTGGCCGCCGCGGGCGTCAATCGCCCCGACGTCATGCAGCGTAAAGGAATGTATCCGCCGCCACCCGGCGCTCCGGATACGCCCGGACTGGAGATCGCCGGTGAGGTGGTGGCTGTCGGCGAGGGGGTGTCTTCGCCAGGCGTCGGGGACTCGGTTTGCGCGCTGGTGGCGGGGGGCGGCTACGCCGAGTACTGCCTGGCGCCGGCGGCGCTCTGCCTGCCGTGGCCCGAAGGCATGGATGCGATCAGCGCCGCTGCGCTGCCGGAGACATTTTTCACCGTTTGGACCAATGTCTTCGACCGTGGCGGACTCAAGAGCGGCGAACGCTTCCTGGTACACGGCGGCAGTAGCGGCATCGGCACTACCGCGATTCAGCTGGCCAACGCCTTCGGCGCCACCGTTTACGCCACCGCCGGCACGGCGGAAAAATGTGAAGCCTGCAAAAAACTCGGCGCCGACGCGGCGATCAACTATCGCGAGGAAGATTTCGTCGAGCGGATCGAGGCGCTCACCGAAGGCAAAGGCGTGAACCTCATCCTCGATATGGTCGCCGGGGACTACCTGCCGCGAAACCTCAAATGTCTAGCCGTCGAGGGACGCCTGGTGCAAATCGCGCTGCAGAACGGACCCAAGGTGGAAATGAACCTGCTCCCGGTGATGCTCAAAAGGCTCACGATTACCGGATCGACGCTGCGCCCAAGAAGCGTCGCGCAAAAAGCCGAAATTGCCGCTTCACTCAAGGCAAAGGTCTGGCCGCTGCTGGCCGGCGGAAAGGTGAAGCCGGTGATCCACGCCACCTTTCCGCTCGAGAAAGCGGCAGAAGCCCACGCGCTGATGGAGAGCAGCAAACACATCGGAAAGATCCTGCTGACCAACTGACGCCTCGATGAACGACCCAAGCGAGACCAGATCGATTCTCACCGACGGCACCGCGCCGCTCTCCCCGGCAGAGTTCCTCGCCAAGCTCGAATCACTGGGCATCGCGCATACGACCTTTGAGCACGACCCTGTCTTCACCGTTGAAGAATCGAAGCGCATGCGCGGCGACCTGGACGGGGCGCACGTGAAGAATCTGTTTCTGCGCAACAAGAAAGGAAAGATGTGGCTGGTTACCTGTCACGAAGACCGGCCGGTGGATCTCAAATGGCTTGCCGAAGCGCTCGGAGCCGGACGTTTTTCGTTCGCCAGCCCTGAGCGATTGATGAGTTATCTCGGAGTCACCCCGGGGGCGGTGACGACGTTTGCGGCCATCAATGACAACACGAGGTCGGTGCGGGTCGCGCTGGACAGCGCGCTGCTCAACGCGTCGCGCATCAATCTGCACCCGCTGACCAACGCTATGACCACGACGATAGGATCAGCGGATCTGCTGCGCTTCCTCGACGCAGTCGGCCATCCGCCGACGCTGATCGAGTTCGAAGCTCGTCGACGAAACAGCTCAGCCTAGATCGTCGATAAAGGGATCAATCTGGTCCAAGAATTCGACCGCGCGAGAAATGTCTTGCGCCATCTCCCGGTCTTCTTCCCAGACGTCGACGCGATTCCTCACCGCGGCGTGCAGCGCCTCCAGCCGAGCGCTGGTGCGCAGGGGCCGGAGCAGATCGACGCCCTGGGCGGCGCAAAGCAGCTCGATGGCGAAGATTGTTGTCGTATTGAAAACGATGTTCGCCAGCTTGAGCGCGGCGCCCATGCCCATGGACACGTGGTCTTCCTTGTCCGCCGAGGTCGGAATCGAATCCACCGACGCCGGATGCGCCAGCCCCTTGCTTTCGCTGGCAAGGGCGGCGGCGGTGACCTGGGCAATCATGAATCCTGAATTCAAGCCCGCATCCTTAACCAGAAACGGAGGCAATCCCGAGAATGCGGTGTTGGTGAGCTTTTCAATCCGCCGCTCGCTGATGGTGCCAAGCTCCGCCACCGCCATGCCCAGCATGTCGGCGGCAACGGCAATGGGTTGTCCGTGGAAATTTCCACCGGAAATGATGGAGCCGTCGTCAGGAAAAATGAGCGGATTGTCCGTGACCGAGTTCATTTCAATAGCGAGCTTGCTTTCCACGTCGGATAACACGTCCCGCGCCGCGCCGTGGACCTGCGGTGCGCAGCGCACGCTGTAAGGATCCTGCACGCGTACGTCTCCGAAGCGATGGGATTCGCGTATTTCGGAGCCAGCAAGAAGCGTGAACAGATTGTGGGCGCTCGCCTGCTGCCCCGGATAGGGCCTCAGGGCGTGCAGCCGGGGGTCAAAAGCGGCGTCGGTTCCCCGCAGCGCGTCCACCGACATGGCGGCGATCAGATCCGCAGCCCGCACCAGCCTTCGAACCGCAATAACCGCGTTGGCGAGCAGCGCAGTCATGGCTTGGGTGCCGTTTATCAGGGCGAGTCCTTCCTTGGGCTCGAGGGTGAAAGCTTTGAGGCCCGCACGGGCAAGTCCCTCCGCGGCGGGGAGCGTTTCTCCGTCGACCTGCAGCTGGCCCTTGCCGAGCAGCGGCAACGCAAGATGCGCGAGCGGCGCCAGGTCGCCGCTTGCGCCAACGGAACCCCGGCTCGGCACAGGAGGCAGAATATTCGCGTTCAGTAACGAGAGAAGCGCATCGATAATCTCCGCGCGCACGCCGGAATGACCCCTCGCCAGAGTGTTTGCGCGAAGCAGCAGCATTCCGCGCACGGCGGCCGGATCCAGCGGCTCGCCCACGCCGGCGCAATGACTGAGAATGAGGCGCTCCTGCAACAGCGCGAGCTTGTCCGCCTCAATGCGCACCTTCGCCAGATCACCGAAACCGGTGTTGACTCCGTAAACCGCCTCCTCTTTTTCGAGCGTGTCCAGAACGGTCTGGCGCGCGGCGGCCACGCGATCCCGGGCCGCGTCATCAAGTACACAGCGCGAACCATCGAAAACGACCGCGCGATAGCGATCCAGGTCGAGGCTCTTGCCGTCTACAACGAGCAATGAATTCACGCTCTGTGTTTGTAGCGCGATCTTTGGTGCGCGGCACTACGCGCGGGGTGCCAGTTGTTATGGGCGCAACTCACGCGTCATTACTACCCGGTGAGGGCCGTCACGAAGCATTGCGCAAGTGGAATGTAGTCGGAATTGGGAAGCGAGAAAAATCGTAGAAACTCTGGCGTCGAGATCAAACCGGCGATGAAGCTTTCCAGCAGCGACTGACTCACTGGGTGCAGGCGCAGCGGAAATTCGCACACAATCATCGCAACTTCTGGGGGCATGCGCGTCCTCCCGTCCGACGAGCCAATCCCACAGGTAGGGAATGCATTAGTTTGAAGCCTAGCGACAAAGTCGCGCTATTTCAAAGCAATTCACCGCATCTTCGCGCAACGAAGTCTTCCAGTTCTCCCCGCCTCGAGGATTCGAGGGCAGGCTCTTTATATGCTTCCAACATCGACTCACATTGGTATCTCGCCCGCGCCAGCGCGTCGTTGCCCCCTTCCGCCCCCCACTGCTCGAAGGATTTCCTTATCCCGATTCGGGGATTGAAGAAAGCTTCCCGGTAGTGCTCGAAGGTGTGATCGGCATCGAGAAACATTCCGCCCGGACCTACTTCGTGAATAGTATTCAATGCCAGCGTGTCGTCGGAAACGTCTATTCCTTTCACCAGGCTGCGCACCATGGCAATTTGATCCAAATCCAGGATCAGCTGCTCATAGCTCATCGTGAGGTAGGACTCGAGAATTCCGGCACCGTGCATCAGATAGTTGACTCCGCAAAGTACCGAGGTAACCAGCGTGAACATTCGCTCATAGTTGCTCTGCGCATCGGGCACGGGGGAATCGGTGAGCGCGCCACCGCCGCGGCAGGGCAGATTGTACCTTCGCGCAAGCTGCGCGCAGGCAGCGATACAGATCGCAGATTCGGGACTGCCGATGGCGGGCGCGCCGGTGCGCATGTCCAGATTGCTCGACGCCGTGCCATAGAGCACCGGAGCCCCCGGATTTACGAGTTGGGTCAAAACGATGCCGGCAAGCACCTCGGCGTTTTGCAGCGCCAGGGCGCCGGCGATGGTGGTGGGCCCAGAGACACCGGCCATCACGAAGGGACTGATGAGGTTGACCTGACCATAGCGCGCGAAGGTGACCAGGCTCTCCACCATGGCGGTGTCGTATACCAGGGGGCTGTTCACGTTGACGCTGCAGTGCGCCACCGGCCCCGAGCGCAGCGCATCTTCACCGCCAAATACGATCGCGAGCATCTCCAGGGCGTCCATGGACTCTTGCTTGCCGTTGACGAACCCGGACTGCACCGGCTTGTCGGCAAGCGTAAGAATGGCGCGCCAGCAGAGCAGGTGGCGGGTTTCTACTGGCACGTCTTGCGCTTCGACGGGTTTTCGGCCGACCACGTGGATTTCGGGCGAGAGGTTTGAAATCCGGGTTAGCTGCTCCACGTCCGCGAGGGTGCCGGTGCGCCGCACACCATCGAGGTCGCGCACGAAGGGCGGTCCACCCCCGGCCATCACCGCGCAGTGGTCTGCTCCGATGGTGACGCTGTTTTGCGGCGACCTTGCCTTCAGGGTGTAAATCGCAGGCGCGCTGCTAAGCGCGTGCGATATCAGATCGTCCTCGATATAGACCCGCTCGCCCTCGACTCGGGCGCCCGCTTGACGAAAATATCCAATCGCCTCGTCGCTGCGGAATACGACGCCGGTGCGTTTGAGTATGTTGAGCGAGGCCTCATGGATGCGCTCGACCTTCGCGGGGTCCAGCAGGTCAAGCTTTTTCAGCCTTACAGTGATGGGAATCGAGCGGGAGACGCTTTCCGTATTCGCCCGCTCGCGCCGCATGCGCTCTCTGCGACCGCCGCGCCTTGGCCGATCTGCCTTTTTGCGCGTCGTCATGCGTTACCGGCAACCCAAGCCGGGGCCTACATATCTTTCGGATCGCGATAGTAGACCAGCGGCGTGCCGACGCCTTTTTCTTTCGCCTTCTCGTAAGCGAGATGACCGATCATGATGTCGCTCACGGCGAATCCCTTGTGCCAGAAAAGGATACGCTCGCTCTCTGATTCGCGCCCCGGTTTGATGCCGGCGACAATTTCGCCGATTTCTCCGTAGCAATGCTCGTCACCCAACTCGCCCGCCTGGATGAGCCCGGCGAACTGCCCGTACTGGGACTGCTTGCACTGATTCCAGTCGTCAACGACGAACTTATCCACTGAGTACGGCAGCGTTGGCTCCACCGACAGCACCGCGCCGTAAGGTTGAAGCAACGCTCCGGGCTTGACCAGGGATTCCGGGACCAGCACCTCGTGCTCGATCAGTCTCGAGGCGTCGACGATGATGTCCGCATCGCGAACGGTATCGGCGGCGTTGTCTTTGACCACGATGTTCTTATTCAGTCGCTTCGACATCTCGTCGGCGAAGCGTTCGCGGGACTCGGGCCGCTTGCTGGTTACGCGGATCTCCTGGAAGTCGAACAGGTGATCCATCATGGCCACGTTATACCAGGACGTTCCGCGGGCGCCGATATGACCCAACACGCACGGCTTTTCGCAGGCCAGATACTTCGCCCCCACCGCGGTCACCGCTCCGGTTCGCATCCAGGTGGTGGAGGTGGCGTTAATGATGGCGTATGGCGCTCCGGTCTCCGGGCTAAACAGCGTCAAGGTGGCGAACTCCGACGGCATATCATGCTCGTAGTTTCTCTGAAAGTCGCCTATGACTTTGACCCCGCAAGAGCTGACGGGCTCCACATAGCCTTTGAGAATATTGAAAAGCTTTTCCGGATAATCGAGCGGCAGGTGGTCCTTGGACGGCATGATGACTTTCCTCTCGCCGTGCGCTTTAAGACCAAGCTCGATCGAGTCCATGATTTCTTGAAGACTCAAGTCTAGGGAATCGATGTCTTCTTTGGACAGAAAAAGCACTTCCACGCTCGGCATGGGGCCTCCTTGTTTTTATTTCGAAACGCCGTGGTCCCGAATGCGACTGGATTTGACGACAGGAAAAGTCCAAGACGGACGCCGCAGTCTACCGCGAGACTACGCGGGTGGACAAAAATTGGCGGGGAAAACGCGCCGCTACTGGCGGAGCGGAGATTGAAAGCCGGGGGCTTATCCAGCCCGGGCCGTGTCCTGGGGCGGTGACCGTTGTATCAGGCGGCGCGGCTGGAAAAATCGACTTTGCCCA
>JBFHVA010000103.1:0-11767 GCA_041589735.1 Gammaproteobacteria bacterium
ACAAGATAATCGAGCCGGTCTGGGAGTCCCTCCCCGATCAGACGATTCTCTACAAGTTCGCCAAGAAGCTCGGGTTTGCCGACGAGCTGTTCAAGAACATCAAGGTCAATGCTGGCACCGACGAGCCTTTGGTGGAGGACATCACCGGCGAGATCAACCGCGGCATGTGGACCATCGGCTACACCGGCCAGAGCCCCGAGCGCTTGAGGGCCCACGCGGAGCACCGCGCCACCTTCAACACCACCACGCTCAAAGCCGAGGGCGGCCCCGTCGACGGCGACTACTACGGCATGCCGTGGCCGAGCTGGGGCCCCCCCGAGATGAAGCATCCCGGAACCCCGGTGCTCTACGATCCGAGCAAGCCGGTGGCAGAAGGCGGTCTCACCTTCCGCGCCCGTTTCGGCGTGGAGCGCAACGGGGTCAACCTGCTGGCCGAGGGCGTCTACAGCGTCGGTTCCGAGATTAGGGACGGCTATCCCGAGTTCAGCGACAAGGTCTTAAAGCAGCTCGGATGGTGGGACGATCTCACCGACGAGGAGAAGCAGGCGGCTGAAGGCAAGAACTGGAAGACCGACCTTTCCGGCGGTATCCAGCGGGTTGCCATCAAGCATGGCTGCGCACCGTTCGGCAACGCCAAGGCCCGCGCCGTGGTGTGGACTTTCCCCGATCCGGTGCCGATCCATCGTGAGCCGCTGTATACGAATCGCAGGGATCTGCTTCCTCAGTACGCGACCTACGAGGACCGCATGAACTTCTACCGCCTGCCGACCCGCTACGGGTCCATCCAGGCCCAGGACTTCTCCAAGGAGTACCCGCTCATCTACACGAGCGGCCGCCTGGTGGAGTACGAGGGCGGCGGCGAGGAGCAGCGCTCGAACCCGTGGCTGGCTGAGCTGCAGCAGAACATGTTCGTGGAGATCAACCCCAAGGACGCCAACGATCGCGGCCTGCAGGACGGGCAGATGGTTTGGTTAGCCACCCCGGAGGGCGCGAAGATCAAGGTCATGACCATGGTCACGCGCCGCGTGGCGCCGGGCGTCGTCTTCTGCCCGTTCCATTTCGGTGGCATGTTCCAGGGCAAGGATCTCAAGGACAAGTACCCGGAGGGTACCGTTCCGTATGTCCGCGGCGAGGCGGCCAACACCGCTTTCACCTACGGCTACGACTCGGTGACCCAGATGCAGGAGACGAAAGTCACCCTGTGTCAAATCCAGGCCGCCTGATTGGAGGAGTGACACCATGGCTCGTATGAAATTTCTCTGTGACGCCGAGAGGTGTATCGAGTGCAATGCGTGCGTTACCGCGTGCAAAAACGAGAACTCGGTGCCCTGGGGCGTGAATCGACGCCGTGTAGTCGTCCTCGATGACGGCGTACCCGGCGAAAAATCCATTTCCGTTGCCTGTATGCACTGCACGGACGCGCCCTGCGCTGCCGTCTGCCCGGTGGACTGTTTCTACACCACCGAGGACGGCATCGTGCTGCACGACAAGGATCTGTGCATCGGCTGCGGCTACTGCTTCTACGCCTGTCCCTTCGGCGCGCCCCAGTATCCTCAGAAAGAGGCCTTCGGGGTGCGCGGAAAGATGGACAAGTGCACCTTCTGCGCTGGCGGTCCTCCGGCGGACAACAGTGACGCCGAGTACAAGAAGTACGGTCGCAACCGTATCTCAGAGGGCAAGCTGCCGCTTTGCGCAGAGTTCTGCGCTACCAAGGCGCTGCTGGGTGGTGACGGCGACATGATCGCGGATATCTACCGCAAACGCGTCCTGAAGCGCGGTGGCCGGCCCCAGACCTGGGGTTGGGAAACCGCGTACAAGGCGGCGTCGTAAGTCGAGAGAGGGGCGCTCCGGTGAAACGGAGCGCTCTTCGATTTCTGATTTCTGACGCGCGGGCGCGCGTCGCCCGCCTTGCCTGCCGCCAGGAGCAACTTTGGGAGCAATGCGCATGAACACCAGAGGCATACTCGCCGTTGCGTTGGTTGTTGCCGCCTCAGGATTGAGCGGCTGCTACGAGGACGCCGACGTGACGGTTCACGAACCGGGAAAGTACAAAGGAGATACGGACCCATTGCTTTCTCAGCAGGCCGCCGCGCGGGACGAGGCGCTGAAAAAGCGCTTCCAGATCGTGCAGACGGACCGCTGAGGTTTTTACGCCCGCCGGCTTGCAGCTCCGGTAGGCGCTATCTGAGCATCTGATTACGTCATCTCAGGAGATAGGGCGAAAAGAATGAGAATTTTGAAACTGTTGATTCTGTCGGGGATGACGGCCTGCGTGCTGGCGCTTTCCGGGTGCGGTGATCGGACTAAAGATCCGGGCGCAGAGCGCTCGGAGCAAACGGCCGAAGATCTGCGGCATCGGGTCGTGCGCACGCAGGGGGACCGATAGGATCCGCGCGAATTCCGTTAACTCGGAGTTCAGCCAAGCCGGCTGGCGGGTTATAAAAAATTAAAGGAGTGTTGGTGATGTCAAAGGCAGAAACATCCAACCAGGGCAAGCGCGCACGCTATAAGCGAATCACGCTATGGTTTATCGCAATCATCGTGCTTGGTGCGATGGTGCTGCCGATGGGCAGCTACGTCTACACCGGCATCCAGGAAGCCCAGGCGCAGTCGGTCAAAGACACCAATCCGCGCGCGAACTACTGGCGAGCGGTGCGGGACGGTCAGGGGGGTTACAGCGCGGTCACCGGAACCAGCATGAGCGGTGAGGTGGTCAACACTGAAACCAACATGCTCATCAACAACGGTGGTCAGAACTGGCGCCAGATCAGAAACGGGCTTATTGCCAACTACGGCGGCTGGTTTCTTTTCATCGTGCTGATTGCCATCCTGCTGTTCTTCGCCAAGGTCGGCCGGATTCCGCTCGAACACGGACGGTCCGGGGAAACGGTGCAGCGCTGGAACGCCTTCGAACGCTTCGTGCACTGGGTGGTCGCAATCTCGTTCATCATTCTGGCGATCTCCGGCCTGAGCTTGCTGTTCGGACGCGCGGTGCTGATACCGCTGATGGGCGCCGCCGGTTTCGCCGCCTGGGCGGGGCTGGCCAAGGGCCTGCACAACTTTGTCGGCCCGTGGCTGTTTACGCCCGGCGTCGCGCTGATGATCATCATGTGGATCCGCCACAATATTCCCAACGCCGAGGACATTCAGTGGCTCGCCCAGGGCGGCGGCATGGTCGGCAAGGGCAAGCACCCTCACGCCGGACGCATGAACGGTGGCGAAAAAATCTGGTTCTGGTTCATCTGCACGGTCGGGGTGGCCTCCATCGTCAGCGGCTTTTTCATGGACTTCCCCAACTGGTGGAGCGCCTCGCGCGAAGGCATGCAGCTGGCGAACGTGGTGCATGCCATTTCCAGTATCCTGTGGATCGGGCTCTGGTTTGGTCACGCCTACATCGGCACCATCGGTACCGAAGGCGCGCTGGAGGGCATGACCAGCGGGAAGGTGGATGTGAACTGGGCCAAGCAGCATCACGATCGCTGGTACGAAGAAGTGCAGTCAAAATCCCGCGAGCGCGGTCGAGACGCAACCACGGAGGTAAAGGGACAGCCCGCCTGAACCGACATCCCCATTAGTGCGGGCTTATGCACCCGCACCCGATGAAGCGACGCTCCTGCCCCAGGAGGGCGGGAGCGTTTTTTTCGTGCGCTTTGCGCGCGGGTGACTAGAAACAAGTGATTGGTAACTAGCAAGACGACCGAATTACTGACGGCCCAAGAATCGAATTGTGCGCGACTATTAACCTCCTTCGTCTGCGCCCGGGTTGGCTCTTTGACCACTTTACATGTCGGGGAGTCTTTTGAGTCGAGAATGATAGTAGAGCCACTGCGGTAAGGCTCTTTTTAGTTGCTAATCACCGGTCACTAGTCACTCTTCCAGAGCTCATCGTAAAATACCCGCCCTTTATTCTTCGAGCTGCATCGATTGAACCAGGCCCCGATGAAACGCTTTCCCGAGTCCGTGCGAGAAGCCATGCGTTCGGGGGGCGCGGCGGCGACCTGCCTCCCGGTGCGGCTGGATGAGGATCACTGGGAAACGGCGTTCTTCTTTCACCTGGCTGGTCCGGAGTGCAAGGAAGACCGACGCCTGATCCGAAAGCGAGGCGGGCCGCTACCGGTGGGGCTGGAGACCGATTTGATCGAGACCGAGCACGCCGCTGTGGTGGTGTTGCGGCCCGAGGTCTACACCCGGGAGGACGATCCCTTAAGCTGCGAAATCCTGCTGACCCCGGGAGAAGGAGGGGCGCATTTCGACGCCTTGAAGCTGTTGTCGAAACAACAGCGAATATGCTGGTTCTTCGGCGACCAGGCGTTCTGGAAGATTCATTCCCAGCAGCTCCCCCTGGACGACACCCAGCGTCAGGGCTTCGACGAGCTGCTTCGCGACGCGCTGAAGCACGATACCATGGTGCGAATGACGAAACGTTACGACGCCCAGGCGGGGTTAGGCGAGATCGTCAAGCATTATGAGCTGCGCGCCGGTGCGCTACGCTCTGAGTATGCCGCCAGCGCCGCGGACAAGCCGCCGAGCTGAGGGCCGGAATATCGTGATTATGCGTGTGCTTACGACCCAAAAACGTGGAGATTCATGAAGCTATCAGAGTCAACTGATTGCCGTCCCCTTGCTCGGGTGGTCGCATTGTCCCTTTGTCTCGCGTTCTCACTAACTCCGAAAGCGGCGCTGGCGTCCGGGGAATCCGAATTCGAAAGAGTGTTGCGCGACGAAGACGCCGCGGCTATCCGCGCCCAGGTTGAAGAGGGCGGAGATCCCAACTTTCGCATGCCAAACGGAAAGACTCCGCTCATCGTCGCGGCGAAGATTGGTGACCCGGAGCTGGTGAGGCAGCTGCTCGACCTTGGGGCTGACGTCAATGCAGCCACGAAGACGGGCGGGACGCCGCTCATGTTCGCCGCCATTCGGGGGAATCTTGAAACGGTCCAGGCGCTCATCGGCCACGGAGCGGATGTGAACGCGGTGGCCCACTTTAACTGGACCGCGCTGATGGTGGCGGCGGTAAAAGGCCACGACGTCGTTGTCGGCGTACTGCTCGAGCACGGCGCAAACGCCAATGTGGCGGATACCTATGGCTGGACGGCTCTTATGCGCGCCGCTTACGAGAATCGCGCCAGCGCGGTGCGCGTATTCCTGAGAAGCGGAAAGGCGAATTTGGACGCCGCCGACGAAACCGGATCTACCGCGCTCCACCACGCGGCTGCACAAGGTCACGTGGAAATCTCGCGCTTACTGCTGGACAGCGGCGCAAACATCGAAGCCAGGAATCGCGTGGGCCTGACGCCACTGGAAATGGCGCGGCGAATGAAGAAGAAAGAAACCGTCCTTTTTCTCGAATCTCGTGGCGCGAACTGACCGTGCGCGGTCAGCAGAGCATCTGTGTTGCTGAGTATTCCTCGATGCTCGTGACGATCGCCGTGTCAGTTACTTTCTGCTGAATGTCCGAGGTCCCGTATTCGAGCGCCAGCCTGAAGGCGAAAGTATCGAAGAATTTTCTGTACAGCTCGCCGCCGTATGTGCCGCTAGCGTAGATCGCGCTTTCTTTTTCATCGTACTCCAGGGCTATCGCGGCAAGAGGCTGCGGTGCCGGCCCGCCCAGCACCCGCGCCCCGCGCGCAGGATCGTAGACGCTCTTTTCTGAGCAGCAGTAAATCACTCCCGGCCGGCGTACGGTTTTTTCGCGTTTGTCCTTAAAGCTCACGTCTTCGTGGCGATAGTTGATGAAGCTTACCGCCTTCGACGGATGGGTCATCTTGTGGGCGCAGATGGCGCAGAACGAGACGATGGAACGATACGGTCCCACGCCCCCCTGCCAGCGGTACTCCTGGCCCGCTTCGGTCTTGAGCAGCTCGTTGCCGTTGGCGGGCTTACCGAGATTGAGCAGAAAGCAGGGCGTGGTGACGTACGGATAGTTGAAGACGTAGCTGACGCCTTCTTCGAGACTCTCCGGCGTAATAGGGCGCATTTGGGGGTCCACCAGCTTGACCCGTTTGTACCGGTGCACCGCGGATTCCTGATTCGCGAGCAGGGACGGACTGGCGCTCACCGAAACGGCCGCAGAGGCGCATATCTTGACGAAACCTCGTCGCTTTATTGTTTTTGAATCCAACTCTTGGTTCTGTCGTTTTGTTTGCGTAAGGGCGCCCGTGGAGCGTTATGGGGCCCACATATTAAGGCATTGCCGGGCGACCACCAAAACCCTTGCTGATCGCATCTGAGCCCTCGGCTTTCGACATCCCGGGGGTGTGAGGGTTCAGTCGTTCAGCGAGTCGCGCCGGCGGCCTTCAGTGCCGCAATGATCCCCGATTCCCCCACCATTTCGGCCGCTTCCATGGCTGTCCAGCCGTCCACCGCCCGGGCGCGGGGATCGGCGCCTCGGGCCAGGAGCAGATCGACCAAGTCGGCAAATCCGTGATTGGCGGCGTACATCAGCGGCGTGCGCCCGTCGTCTGTATCCGGCTTATTGGGATCGGCGCCGGCGGCGAGCAACATGCTCACCATCGGAGTATGTCCCGTGCGCACCGCGTCGATGAGCGGTGTGCGTCCGGACTGGCCGGCCAGGTTGACGTCGGCTCCGGCAGCGGTGAGCCGGCCGGCGACGAGCACCTGCCTTGCGAGCACGGCCTTTCCCAGCGGAGAAGTCCCGTCCTGGGCGCGCCGGTTGGGGTCGGCGCCGGCGTCCAAAAGCAGCGCAACGGTTTCTACATCGCCGCCGGTCGAGGCCATCAGCAGTGGCGATTGTCCGCTTTGGTCTGGTCTATTCGGATCCGCCCCGTTGAGCAGCAGCAGTTCAACCGTGCGCGCATTGCCGCGGCCCGCCGCGATATGCAGGGCGCGCCGACCGTCGTCGGCCTGACCGTCGACTCTCGCCCCTGCGCCGATGAGTTCCACCGCCGTGGTCAAACCGGTTCGCGCGCCAGCGGCACCCATCAGCGCGCTATAGCCGTCGGCCGCCGACTTGTTGGGATCGGCGCCGCCTTCGATAAGCCGGCGCACGGTGTGCTCGTGTGCGCGCGATGCGGCTTCTATCAGGGCGGTGTTGCCCCTCGCATTTTCGACCAGATCGGGATCCGCGCCGCGTTCGAGCAGAGCGCCGATGATTTCCCGATTATCGAATCGGGCGGCGAACATGAGCGCGGTCCAGTTCTCCGCGGAACGGGCATTGACCTCGGCACCGGCGTCGAGGAGCAGAATCGACGCTTGCAGGTGGCCGTTGGCGGCGGCCAGCATCAGCGGGGTAAGGTTGCCTCTGGGTAAGTCCCGCGTATCCGGGTCCGCACCGTTTTCTAGGGCGTAGCCTACGAGTTCCGCGCGGCCGGCCTCCGCCGCCATGAGCAGCGCGAGATTGGCAACATCCCGGGAACTCTGCTGAGCGAATACGGTGGCGGCCGCCGCGGCGAGAAAAATCCCGCCGGCGGTTCGAAGCAAACGGGTGCAGGCCGCCCGGATCTTGAGTCCGGGGGGTGGGTACTTTGGCTCAAGCACGACCGCGGTGGAGCGGTGAATCGTTCCCCACCGGCGGTGGCGCTGGGAATTTAACTCGCTGCAATACATGTCGTGAACCCGGATATCGTACGCTGGAACGAAAAATATCGCGCGGCCTCCGATACGGCCTTCGCAGAGCCGGACGAGCTCCTGGGCGAGCATCAGGCGTTGCTCGCAGCGAACGCACGCATCCTGGACGTGGCCTGCGGCGCCGGGGCCAACGCAATATTCTCCGCTCAACGCGGTTGTCGCGTGGTGGGGGTGGATGCGAGCTTCGAGGGTCTGCGTATCGCGGCGCGCCGCGCTAAGGAGAAGGGTCTCAGGTTGTCGCTTGTCAATGCGGATCTGGAAATCTGGCGTCCGCCTCCGGAGCATTTCGATCTGGTAATGGTTTTTCGCTACCTCGACCGCGCGCTTTTGCCTTCACTTCGATCGACAGTTCGTCCCGGCGGCGTGGTGATTTACAAGACCTTCAATCGGAATTTTCTCGAGCAAAAGCCGGACATGAACCCGGATTATCTTCTCGAACCGGGGGAGCTGGCGCGTTGCTTCGCCACCTTCGATGAAATCGCGACCAACGACCAAGCGGCCAACCAGGCGGTATCTTCATGGTGGATTGGAAAAAGGTCCGAGTAAAGACGGCGAACGTCGACGCCACTGCGCCTCAGTCCAAAGAAATGAAGCGTAAACGCTCCTCGTTTTTCTCCGAACCGAAACGCCAGATGTCCATGCACATTTCTATGAAGCCCTCTTCGTGGTCGAAGCTTTCGGCATCGGCGCGAACCTTGAGCGGCCTCAGCTGATCTCTAGATACGATCAAACTCCCGTCCTGCTGCAAGTGGCCAAGAGCAAACAGCTCGGCGATATCCTGCAGCAGGTAATCTCCGTCGGTATACTCGTGAACAAGCTCCGGAGTGCTGTCCTCACCCACGAAGTAAACGCCGGGGATTTTGTCTTCGTCCATCACCACTTCGATTGCACGTTTAGTCTTTGGAGCCCCGCCCTAGCCGAACCTGAAATACTCAGCAATGCTGACAACCCGCGCGGTCCTGTCATCGAGCTCAAGCTCTGCTTCCCCTCGGTCGTTGATTCCCGTCAGTCTACCCTTCAACTCGTTATCACCGATACTAAGTGTCACCGGCTCGCCGATACCGTCAGCTCGAAGTGTCCACGCTCTGCGCACCGGATCGAAACCTTGCTCCGCCCAGCGGTTAATCCACGCTAGGAAGTGGCGGCTGAAGCCTTCGAGCAGTCCCTCGACGGTTGCTTCGGGCGTGCCGCTGGCGTGAATGCTGTTGAAGCGCTCGGGTTCGGGGTTTGGCGGATGCTCCGCTACGTTGATGCTCACTCCCAGCACCAGCCAGGGATAGGAATCGGCGGTATCTCCCGGCGCTGCGATCTGCACCATGCCGCTCTTGAGATCGTTAATGAAAAGTTCGCCGGGCCAGCGCCAGCGCAATCCGGTCATTGCTGAAACTGCGTCGGCGACAGCTGTTCCGGCGCTGATGGTGGCAACGTATAGAAGCTGTTGCGCGGCGAGCTTGTTGTATTCGGGCTCGATGATCAGCGCGCAGTGCAGATTGCCGGACGGCGCATGCCATCGTTTCCCGGAAGCCGTGCGGGCACCAGTCTGCTCGCCGGTCCAAATTAGGGTGCCTTCGCCAGCGCCCCGGCGGGCGCGACGGACCGCTTCTTCAACTACGCTGTCCACTCGATCGAGGGTGACGAGCTCGTAGGCAGCAGGCACGGCGGGCAAATTGGAGGTCATGCTTAGGACTTTGATTCTGGTTTTCGGGCGCTTTGGCGACGCTGAAGCGATCGCCGCAAGACGATTAGAATCCGGTATCACAGACGCCGGTAGTTTACCCTTGTAGCTTCCGGATTCGAGCCGCAAAGAGGCCACCCCTTCAATGAGCCGCCGTGAACAATCCGCCTCCCTCAGACCTGCACCACGACGGTGGGGGCGGCTGGGCGTGGGCGCCCTACTGGTGGCCAACGCGACGCTGACGTGGAATGTAGGCGCCGACGAGCACGAGGTGATTCCGAGGCTGCGGGCGGCGGCGGAGGCGGTATGCGCGAGCTCTGGGCAAGACGACGTCCAGGTCGCTCAGGCGCTGGGGGGCGCCATCCTGCTGGAACGTATGCCGCTGACGCTGCGCGGACAGAACGCCGGAACTCGCCAGCGCTACATGCTCAAGGACGGCGCGCGGGTGACTTTGGAGGAATTTTCCCCAGGGCAAGAGCTCCAGCGCCTGACGCTCGTGTATCACGCCGACGACGACGGCGAACGCCGCGCGGAGTGGATGGTCATTGCCAACGGCGAGTGCCGGCCGCTGACCGGACGAAGGCTGGTGTATGACGGCCCAGGTGCTCCCATTGCCATAGAGCGCTGGGACGCTTCCCTGGAAAGGGTGGAAGCGCGCGAACATCTGAACCCATCGGTGCCCGATGGCGCTACAGGGGAGGACGGCATTCCCGTGGCGCTGGTGGACTCGGGGGTCAACTATCTGCTCGACGATATCCGGCGTCGTCTGGCGCGGGACCCCAGCGGTGAAATACTCGGCTACGACTACTGGGATATGGATCAGCGGCCTTTCGATTCTCATCCCGCCCGTTCGCCCTTCTTTCCGCAGCGCCATGGCACCCAGACCGCCGGAGTGATTATCGCCGATGCCCCGGTGGCGACCCTGGTGCCCTACCGCTATCCGCGGCCAGATATGAGCCGAATGGGCGAGTTGGTGGAACACGCCGCTGCCAGGGGCGTGCGCATCGTCAACCTGTCGCTGGGTGGTCGAAACGCCGAGGAGTGGCGTTCGTTCGCGGAAGCCGCGCGCCGACATCCGGAGATACTGTTCATCGCCTCTGCGGGGAATGACGGCAGGGACATTGACGATGAGCGCGTCTACCCGGCGGCGCTCGGACTACCAAACCTGATTACCGCGACCTCCGCCAGTGACAACGGCCTGCCGGCGCAAGGTTCCAACTGGGGCGCCCGATCGGTTGACCTGCTGGTGCCCGCTGAAGAGCTGGTGAGCATCGACTTTTACGGCAGGCCGAGGCTGGTCTCGGGCTCGAGCTACGCCTCGGCGCGGGTTTCGGCACTGGCCGCATGCCTGCTTGCCGCCAATCCCGAGTGGCGGGCGGCGGAGCTCAAGGCGGCTATCTATGCGCGGGTGAAACCTTCGGTGAACGACGTCATGCGTTTCGTATCGCAGGGCTTTCTGGACGAGCCTACGCTCATGCAGAGGGGCGCATGCCCGGGTGAGGCGGGGGACGTGACCGTGCTGAGCGGAAAAAGCATCGAAAAGAAAGCGCTCTATCCGAAAAACGCCTATCCGGAGGGAGTCGAGCAAACGCTTGCCGTCTCCATGGTGGTATTGGACGGCACCGCCTGGTCCGAGCCGTTGCTCGAGTCCATGGCCGCGGATGCGGCCCAGATTCTCTCCCAGTGTGGATTGGGATTGAGCGAGATCAGGCTTTACCGGGTCAAGGCACCCCGGCGTTTGTCCTACTTCAACGATTGGCACGCCAATGCGCTGGTGTCCAAACTGGAAATTCCGCGCCCCGCGGTTTTCTTCGTTCGCGACACGTTGCAGCAGATCATGTTCGATGCCGAAGCCATCGGTCACTCCAACAGTCGTAGCCGTCCCTCCCTGGTCGATACCGTTTGGATGACCGAGGCGGTCGGCCACTCCGGGGTCGCGCTCGCGCACGAGCTGTTTCATGTCCTGGCCGACTCGGGCAGCCATTCCGATGACCCCGACAATCTCATGTACGCGGAAACGCTGGGCGTGAATACGCGGCTCAGCGAAGGCCAATGCATGCAAATGAGAAGAATCGGTACCGCATTCGGTCACCTGAAGCCGCTGCGCTAGTGCCCTCTCTGCGTGGTCGACACAACGACCCGCGAGATTCCGGATTGCGAAAATTTTAGACCCGGCATTCAGATCAACCTGGGGCAGCAAAGGAGTCTGGTGTGATCGAGCACCCTGTTCGCGTCCATCCGTCCGCCGATCGGTTACCAAGAGAGAATCAACTCGCGTGGAAATTTGCGGAGTTCGCGGCGGGTACGCCACCTATCGACGCGGATGCCGCGCAGATGGCCCGCTGCCGCATCGTCGACAACGCTTCGGTCGCGCTGGCATCGCTCGATCGGCGGCCCGTGATCGCGGCGCGGGAGCAGGCGCTTTCGCATCCGCGCCCGGGCGGCGGGACGCTGTTCGGAATCGGGCGCCGCGAGCGCGTCCACTGCCAGTGGGCAGCGTGGGCG
>JBFHVA010000104.1:0-11734 GCA_041589735.1 Gammaproteobacteria bacterium
GCGTTGGATGGTTACGCCAGTGCCGTTGGACTGGCATTTCAAATTCGCGATGACATCCTCGACATTGAAGGCGATACCGAAACTATCGGCAAGCAGAGCGGCGCTGACATGGCGCTCAATAAACCGACCTACCCGGCCATCATTGGGATCGACGCGGCAAAGCTCAAGGCGGGGGAGCTCCACGAAGCGGCACTTAAATGCCTCCAAGCTTTCGGCGCAGAAGCCGATCCGCTGCGCTGGCTGTCTGAATTCATCGTCAAGCGACCGAGCTGAGCTCCGATTTCCGCGCGCTCATATTTCGCCGACGGCGCGAAAGCGCAGGCTTTGCGGGGCCGCCGAGTGGCGGGCCAAAGCGGCCGCGAGTAATATGGGTTGAACCAGCGTGGCCTTGCCCGCATCTATCGCTTGTTAGGAGCCGAGATCGGGGCGCCCCACCCGAAGGCCGCGCAAGCCGCCCACCGAATCCTGGAGCTGATTTTAATGAGTCGACCCGCAAGCGTAGTGCCAAAAATCTCTGAAGCGCCCTCGATCGCCGACGTCCAGGGCAGCCCGGATACGCGCCGCATTCCCATCGACAAAGTGGGCATCAAGGGTATTCGACACCCGGTGCGGGTCCGCGACCGCAGCCTTGGAGAGCAGCACACCATCGCCACTTTCAGCATGTACGTAAATCTGCCGGACGATTTTAAAGGCACGCACATGTCCCGGTTCGTGGAAATTCTCAACGACCACGAGTACGAGATCTCTTTGGAGTCCTTTCGCGAGATGCTCACGGAGATGACCGAGGTGCTGGGCGCAAAATCGGGTCACATCGAAATGAGCTTCCCCTACTTCATCGAAAAAAAGGCACCGGTTACCGGTGTTAAAAGCCTTATGGATTACGCGGTAACCTTGATTGGGGAGGTTTCCGACGGCTCTCCCCACATCGACGTCCGGGTCGAGGTTCCGGTAACCAGTTTGTGTCCCTGTTCCAAGGAAATTTCGGACTACGGCGCGCACAATCAGCGCTCGCACGTTACTGTGACCGCCAGGACCACAGGTTTTGTGTGGATCGAAGAACTGATCGAGATGGTTGAAAAGGAAGCGTCGTGCGAGCTCTACGGATTACTCAAGCGGCCAGACGAAAAATTCGTCACCGAACGCGCTTATGACAATCCGAAGTTTGTCGAGGACATGGTCCGGGATGTGGCAGCGCGACTGAATGAAGACGACCGCATTATCGAATACATGGTGGAATCCGAGAACTTCGAGTCCATTCACAACCACTCGGCCTACGCTCAGGTGCGCAAGAGCAAGTAGCCAACAACCTCAAACGAAGAGCGTCAACACGCCCGTATATCCGTAAAGCCGGTCGTTGGAAATTTCTCCGTTGCCGAAAAAACCCGCCAGCGGCAGACTGCCGATGGTGCCCTGAATGATCTTGAGCTCGCGCGAATCCGGGCCGAACAGGTTCGGGCCGCGGGCGACGCAGGAAAAATACACGCCGCCCTTAGGTGTGGCGTCGAGTCCCTTCTTCAGCTCTCCGAGCATTCTTAAGAGATCGCTTTCCGCCGACGACGGGTCGCGCTTGCAGAACATGATCTGCTCAACGTCGTCCACAAGTTCACCTACGGCTATGGCGCCCCGTTCCGGGTCAATTCCCATCAAATTGCGCACCACGTAGTCCCCGGTGTCGCTTCCGGTTACCGGGATCGCCACGTGGATGGAGCCGGCGAGCGTCGCCGGGTTGACGTCTCCCAGGGCGGCGATGTCTTCAGCGAAAACTTCCACCGCCGAGCGGCCGTCGAGAGTGAATACCACGTTGCCGTCAGCACGCCCGACCGCATGGCGCGGGCCGATGGGCGTGCAGCCCTGGCTGAGCCGGGTGCAAACCGCTACCTCGCCGCCGAACAAAACTCCAGAAATTCCGCCCTCGACGACTTTGTCGGCGAGCTGAAAATGCGAAAGCCGCGCGCTGGATAAGCCACCCACCAGAAAGCCTCCCCCGAGCCTCGAGGAAAGGCTGGCGATGATGGCTTCCAGATCCGGGTTGCGCGGATCTCCGTGGACGATTCCGAATCGCGGGCTGGTCTCGTCGATCCAGCGCTCGATTCCCGGATCGAAATCGGACAGGTCGACCCTCGACGAACTGAATACCCGGAAATTCGACTCCGGCAGCTCCAAGGTCAGTAAGGCCACCGCCGGAGCATCGAAGTACTCAATTCCATCACTGCAAATGCCCGCACCGACCGTTCCACTCCAGTGCGCGACATCAGACTGCTCACGCAGTCGGCGAAGCGCCTCGGCGGCGTCACCGCCGACGGCCTCCGTGAGATAGCAAAATCCCAGGTTCGCCTCTCGTCCGGCCGGGCCGAGACCTTCCAGCGCGTGGTCAATGGCGGTACGCCAGTCCTCGCCGGAAGCGTGAGCAAAATGGATGCTGCGCATGGACCGCTCCCCCATTGAGCGGTCTACTATATCTCCGCTTTTCGGTTCGGGACACGCAACGTCAAGCAAAGCCCCGCCCCGGTGGGACACCGGAGGCGGGTCAATGATCCAATTGAGGGCCGGCGGCGACTCGCAATGACCGGATCGGCCTACGCCGCCAGGACCACCCCCATGACCAGCGCCGCGAGCACCAGGGCAATGAATGCTCCCGCAATCAGGGCCTCGGCCAGCAGCCTTGCAAGAGCCTGCATCGGCCCCTGGCGTTTAGATAGTGTCTGCACAGGTTGCATTCTCACCATGCCCATCGGCGTTTACTAAGTTCGATACTGGTAGAAGATAGCGCTCGGGGTGTCTAAAGATGAGGCACCCTGAAGACAAACTATGGCAAAAAAATGGAAACTTGCCCAAGGCCACGGCGGCATCTTGCCGGGTGCAGTACCCTTATCGGCGCGGGCAACCCCCGCTGCTTGAATCCGGCTCCAGGAGGACCCATGGGCAGACAGATCGCCATCGTCGAGGACGAGGAAGCGATACGGGAAAATTACGCCGAGGCTTTTCGTCGTCAGGGCTACACGGTTTCCACCTATGCCGATCGGCAGGCCGCCCTGTCCCGTTTCCGCGAGCGACTCCCCGACCTCGCTATCCTGGACATAGGCCTGGGACCCGAAGCCGAGGGCGGTTTCGACCTGTGCCGGGAGCTGCGGGCGCTCTCGTCCGGTCTGCCCATCATTTTCCTTACCGCCCGGGACAGCGACCTGGACACCATTTCCGGCCTGCGCTTAGGCGCGGACGATTACCTGACCAAGGACATCAGCCTCTCCCATCTGCTGGCGAGAGTGGCGGCCTTGTTCCGCCGGGTCGAAGCGCTGCGCACGCCCGCCGATACCCAGGCCGTCCTGGAACGTGGCCGTCTTACCCTGGACGCGGATCGAATCTCCTGTTCTTGGGACGGTCAGGCGGTCGAGCTGACGGTCACGGAGTTCTGGATCGTCCACGCTCTGGTGCGCTTTCCCGGACACGTAAAGTCCCGGGATCAGCTCATGGAGGAAGCCAACGTGGTGGTAGACGACAGCACTATCACTTCACACATCAAACGAATCCGGCGAAAGTTCCAGGCTCTGGACCCCGACTTCGATTGCATCGACACGGTTTATGCCATGGGCTATCGCTGGACATGCGGCTGAGCGAATCCGATTCGGGCCTGAGAGCGAGACTTTGTTGCGACTGAGCATCCGCGCCAAGGTCCTGATGGCCTCGGCGGTATTGCTGGTTATCCCCTACGCGGGCTATCGCTACGTCCAGGAAATGGAGAATTTTCTCCGCGACGGGCTAGAAGCCTCGGTGTTGGGCGCGGCCCAGGCGCTGGCGGGCGCGTTACACGACCGGGTGGATCTGCTCGAGCAATACGCCTCGCTCAGCGAGGACGCGGCGTTTGAAATATTCGTTCATCCCCTGGCCTATGCGATGCAGGTGGACGGCTACGATGAGGATTGGGAGGACTATCGCGACAACTTCAAACCCGTTCCCGGCGCCGGCGGGGACTCGGGGTTCGCTGCCCGGTACCTGGCGGGACACAACGGGGATTACCTCTACCTGCTGATCGACGTCACCGATTCCCGATTGAGCTACCGACGTCCGGGATTTCCCCAAAGCCTGGCCGGCGACTTGGTGGACCTTCGCCTGGGCGGAGGCTCCGGCGAAAGCCGGCGCTATCGCATCTCCCCTATCGCCCCGGGCCGGGTCAGCGTGTACACGGTCGATGCGCCAGATCCGCTGACCCCGCTCAGTCGCCGGGAACCTCGAATTTGGGCCCAGTGGCAGCCGAACTCCGGGGGCTACACGGTGGAGCTTCGGATCCCCCTGAGCCTGCTGAAACCGCGGATGGCGCTCGATATCGCCGACGTCGATCCGACCCAGGGCAAAGCCTCACAGATCCTTTCGACCGCAGCCGGGAGTGACGCGGTGCCGGGTCGGCTCGTGTTTCCATCCCCCGGCATCGAAGGCGTTATCCGCAGCTTGGGCCGAAATCCGGGACGCAGAATTCATGTCGTAGACACCCGGGGCCGGGTGCTGGCAAGTGGAGGCAGCCTGGAGAAACAGACCACGCCGGTAAAAATCAATCCACTGTTTGCGTTTCTCTTGCGTCCGCCGCCAGCGGATCTTTTTGAACAGTCCACCGTCGCCGGCGAGCTCACAGGTTCGGAACTCGACGCTGCGCTGGAGGGGCTGGAGGCGGCGCGCTGGAAAAGCACCGGTAATCCCGAGGTATTCGTCGTCTCCGCGGCCTACCCCATCTGGATTGGAGACAAAGTGGCCGGGGCGGTGGTGGTGGAGGAGACCTCGCTCAGCATTCAGACGGTTCGCCGCCAGGCTCTCGCCGAATTGTTCACTACCACCCTAATCGTCTTTTGCGGCGCCGGGCTGCTGTTGTTTCTTTTCGCCGATCGCATCAGTCGACGGTTGAGGAAGCTGCGCGACGAAGCCGAAGGCGCCATAGACGAGCATGGCCGCCTGGTAGGACAGGTGACGGGAATGAGCGGCAGCGACGAGATCGGGGACTTGGGACGCAGCTTTTCCAGCCTGATGGAGCGTCTGCGCCAGTACAACCACTATCTCGAGCAGCTTGCGCGGCGGCTTTCCCACGAGCTGCGCACGCCGCTGGCGGTCATACGCTCGTCGCTGGACACCCTCGCTCTGGGCGAAAACGGCTCCAGGAAATACGTGGATCGTGCCCAGGAAGGACTCTCCCGGCTGGACACCGTGATCGTGCGCATGAGCGAGGCAACACGTCTTGAAGAAGCCATGCAAAGCGCCGAGCGGGAACGCTTCAACCTCGATCAAATGCTCGCCGCCAGCGTCGAGGGCTATCGGCAGACCTGGCCCGACACGCCCATGACTTACTCGGGACCGGACGAAGCATGCACCATTGACGGGGTACCGGACCTTATCGCCCAGCTGCTGGACAAGCTGGTGTCGAACGCTCGCGATTTCGCCACCCCCGGCAGCGTGGTTACGGTAAGGCTGTCCAGGACGAAGTCCAAGGCCGTTTTGGAGGTCGAGAATGACGGCCCGCCGCTGCCGGCCGCCATGGAGGGCAAGCTGTTCGAGTCCATGGTGTCATTTCGCGGCAGCGAAAAAAGCGCTGAGCCACATTTGGGGCTGGGGCTTTATATCGTTCGTCTGATCGCCGAGTACCACGGCGCAAAAGCCCAGGCGGAGAACCGCCCCGGCGGCGAAGGCGTCACGGTGCGGGTGATTTTTCCACTGTAGTCATCTCAATGATGACGCGACGAAGGGTTCGCGCAGACCGGCGAGCGCACATGGAACGCGCCGGAGCTCAAGTCGCGCTGCGCTTGGCTTCGTTCCAGAGTGCCTCCAGGGTTTCGGTATCGGCTTGCTCCACGCTTCGGCCGTCGCGGTCGAGACTGCGCTCGATATACCTGAAACGGCGCTCGAATTCGGTGTTGGAATTGCGAAGCGCCATCTCCGCATCGATGCTCAGATGTCGCGCCAGATTCACGCAGCTGAAGATGAGATCTCCGAGCTCCGCGGCAACCCGAGCCGCCGGCGCGTCTTCCTCAATCGCCTGACGAAGCTCCAAGATCTCTTCTTCCAATTTAGGCACCACCTCCGCTGCCGACGGCCAGTCAAACCCTGCCGTGGCGGCGCGCTTTTGCAGCTTCTGCGCGCGCTTGACCGCAGGAAGTCCCTCCGGAACGTGATCCAGCAGGCTCTCTTCCCCATCTTTGGACCCGCGTTTGTGCCGTTCCCGGGCCTTGTGCGCTTCCCAGCTCAACGTCTGAGACTCGAGGTCGCCCACGGGTTCATCGCCGAACACGTGCGGGTGGCGACGAATCATCTTGTCCACGATGGCATTCACCACGTCGTCAAAATCGAAGGCGCCTTTTTCACGCGCCATCTGCGCGTGAAATACAACCTGGAACAGCAAATCGCCGAGCTCGTCAATGAGCGCCTCCGTGTCCCCGCGGCTGATGGCGTCGGCAACCTCATAGGCTTCCTCGATCGTGTAAGGGGCGATGGTTTGAAAATTCTGTTTCCGGTCCCAGGGGCAACCGGTAGTCGGATGGCGTAATTCAGCCATCACGTCGAGCAAAGTTTTTATGGACTCAGTCGAGCGTTTGGTTGGAGAATCGCGATGCGGCATGGGAATTCGGGGTTCGTAAAATGACGGAATCGGGTTGCGGAGTAATCCTGCGGCGACTAATAACTATGTATAACAACGAGACTTTCCGTTAAACAGCAGGTGAAATCCACCACGGCTTTTTGTTCCCGGGATTGTCTTTCTGATCCACGGGAGCCGCGGGGTTTGCCCGCGAAGAACCAGCGCCGCTTCAACCCATGGTTGCGCGGGGTCTCGTTGGCGCTCGTTCTCGGGGTGCTCATTTCCAGCCCTTTCCAGGTCACGGCGATGCCGGATCTGGATGGCGAATCTCTTGTCCTGCTCTCGCCGGTACCGGTCCCCATTCCAACGCCTTCCGGCTCCGGAGATCTGGCTTTTCTCGAGGCCGAGCGGGCGCTCAAGCTCGGCCAGCGCCGGCGCTTTCTGGAGCTGGCCGAGTCGCTGAAGGACCATCCCCTCTATCCTTATTTGCTCCACGCTGATCTGACCAGGCGGCTGTCGCGGGCCAAGCCGGCCGAAGTGGAAGCCTTCATCGTCAACTACAGCGATTTGCCGCTGACTCCGCGGCTCAAGCGCCGTTGGCTCAAGAGGCTTGCACAACAAGGCCACTGGAAAAGTTTCATCGAATTCTACCAACCGACCGGCGATGTTGCGCTGCACTGCCAGTATCTGCGGGCACTTATTCGAACGGGCGAACGCGAGGTCGCCTATGAGCAGGTTGCGGAAGTTTGGCTGCACGGAAGATCTCGCCCCGCCGAGTGCGATCCGGTGTTCAAGTCCTGGATAGATGCCGGTCACCTAAGCCAAGAGCTGGTATGGGAACGGATCTGGCTCGCGATGCAGAGCCACCGCACGAGTCTCGCCAGGTATCTATCGCGCTACCTCCCGAAGGAGCAACGGCCGATTCTCGAGAATTGGATCGCGCTCAGGTCCGCGCCCGATCGAATCAAGCGTTTTTCTGAGGGCGAAGACGATACCCTTAGCGCTCGAATGCGCGTTTACGCGGTCGAGCGCCTGGCGCGCTCTGACCCGGAAGCGGCCGCGACCCTGTGGCAATACCTGTCGTCGAAGTATTCCTTCGACGACACGCTTGCGAGTCGCGTTTATCGCCGGATTGGCCTTGCTTATGCCCGCGAGGGGCGCGCCGAGGCCGGTGACTGGCTTGCAAAGGCACAAGAGAAGAGCGAATACCTTCGTCACTGGCGCCTGGCCAACGCGGTCCTGCACGATCGCTGGCGCGAAGCTCTCGATGTGCTGCCCGATCCGGAAGCCAATGGGCGCAACGTGCAGCGCTGGAGATATTGGCGAGCGCGGGCGCTGCAGGCGCTCGGTTACTCGCAGGTCGCGGAGTCGCTCTACCGAAGCATCGCGAGCGAGAGAAGCTATTACGGGTTTCTTGCCGCCGACGCCATCGGCGCCCCATACCAGTTCAGGGACGATCCCCTGATCTTTGACGACCACGCGCTCCACCGTCTGGCGAGCACCCCCCCGGGACGGCGCATTCGCGCCTTGCTCTCTCTGGGCAGGACCCTGGATGCGCGCCGCGAGTGGTACTACTGGATCCCCAACCTGGACGTGGTGGAACGGGCCCAAGCGGCCAAGCTTGCGCAACACTGGCAATGGCACGACGTCGGAATCCTGACCGTGGCGCGAACCCCTTACCGCGACGACCTGGGGCTGCGCTTTCCCGTGGCCCACGAAGAGGAAGTCGCCCGCAACGCGTCGGACCAGGGCCTCGAGCCCGCCATGGTCCTGGCGATGATCCGCCAGGAGAGCGCCTTCAAGATTGACGCGGCGTCACCCCGGGGCGCCCGCGGGTTGATGCAGCTGATGCCGTCCACCGGGCGCCGCGTGGCGCGCTCGGTGGGTGTGCGCCTGAAGCGACGCAACGAACTGTTCGACCCCGCCCTCAACGTCAAGCTAGGCACCGTGTATTTCCGCCGCCTTCTGGACCGAACCCAGGGCAACCACGTTCTTGCGCTGGGCGCCTACAACGCGGGACCGCACAGGGTTGACGCCTGGCGGCCGCAATCAGGCTCCGTTTCCGCAGACGTCTGGATCGAGAACATTGCATACACAGAGACCCGCGAATACGTCAAAAGCGTGCTCGCTTATACCGTGGTCTACGAACACCGGTTGGGAAAGCCGCCCACACCATTGTCCCAGCGCATGCTCATGATCACCGCGCCGGAGAGCGAAGACGACAGCCGAGCGGGTTAGAACCCATCTCAGGCAGCGAGCCAAGCTAGACAAAGCGCGAGGCAAGGCAAAAACAGGCTTAGTTAGCGGAGTCTACACGCCAGTGAATGAGCATATTGAGCCGGTTTTTAACGCCGTTAGGATAAGCACAGCGATTCTGAGATAGGTTCTAGTCGTTGCCCGACTGTACACGGGCCGAGATCCAGTTCACGACCGTGACCACAATGTCCTGCCAAACTTCGTTCTGCGCCACGCCCATGCGCTTCGGCAGACCGAAAGAATGATCTCCGCCTTCCACCGGGTGCAGATCGGAATCACCCCGGATCAGCGGCAAGGCTTGGCGCAGTAACTCGAGATCGCACAACTTATCCCGCGTCCCCTGGACGAACAGCGAGGGCACGGTGATGTCAGGAAAATGCGCGGTCCTTTGTTTCTCCGGCTTTCCCGGCGGGTGCAGCGGATAGCCGAGAAACACTAGACCATCCACCTGCTCGCCCTGGGCCACTACTCTCGAAGCCATGCGCCCGCCCAGCGATTTTCCTCCAATGAAAACGAAATCGAATTCAAGCGCCGGGTCGCGGCGTATGCGATCCAGCACCGCACGCCATGTGGCTTCCAGCTTTTGTGCTGGATCCGGCGCTTTGCGTCCCTTCTCCTTGTAAGGGAAATTGAACTTGAGCGTGGCGATGCCGGCACCGGCCACGCCCTGGCAGACGAAGCTCAGAAACGGGTTACGCATATCGTTACCTGCTCCGTGGGCGAGTGCCAGCAGCGCGGATCCGTTTTGATCGCTTCTATCCGGAAGCAGGATAGAGGCGGAGACGTTCTCCCTTTCATTGATCGCAATGTGCAGCGTGCGTTCATCCATGTTCGGGATCCTGCTTTGAGCTGCCGTTGGTCGATAGCTCAGAATTTTTGGCGCCGACACTCAGCTCGGAAAATAAAGCAGTGAGATATTCGACAGCGCGGTCGGCAATACCTGGCCGTTGACTCTCCCTTGGCCCGGCGACATTGAGCGTGTGGATGTCGTTGTCGCGGATCCAGACAGAGATTTCGCGCCAGGGCGCAGGAAAGTCGAGATCAACCACAAAAAGAGGCTTATGCTGGGCCAGCGCCAATTCGCGGGTTAGCGCCGTGCCTCCGCTGATCGCGCCTAGAACGAGTATCAGCGTGCCGTCGGAATCGGCGACGTTAAGGCGGGTGCGTCGGCGATAGTCCACACTTACGGTTTCCTTCAGCGGGTACCTGTTCGGGACGGCGCCGTCTTCCGCCCGTCGACCCTTGGGGCACCACCCCCCGCAATCCAGCCCTGCCTCGAGGGCGGCGTCGAGGGCGGCCCGATCGACGCCGGTCTGCCCGCCGCTGATGACGCGCTCAATCATCGGCATCTCGCCCGGCCGCGAGTCGATGAGTCAGAGTAGGAGCTTAGGTTTGCGCCGGAAAGTGGCGCGAAAAGATAGCAACGCTTCGGGTCGTGTCGGCCTAGGTTTCGTGAACCGTCGCCGGCGTCGCCGTGCATGCCAGGAAAAGATGTCCCTGGTGGCTGCAGAACCGCAGCCATTTGTGCAAAAAGCGGTTCATTTCCCATCGTCGCTCGAGCTCCGCCATTCGCCCGCCTCGCCAGCGCAACGCGCCTCTTATGCGCTTGCGCCGGCAATGACCGAGCAGCTCGGCACATCGCACATCATGATAAACGCAAACGCGCGCATTGGGTTCCAGAGCATGCTCATCGCCGTCCCGAAAACGGTAAGTCAATTTCAAAGTGGTGGTGTACTTGAATCGTTCTTCGACGCTCATGTAGAGGTCGAGTGCACCGGCGACTCGGGATACGACTGAGCCTTTGATCTGCTCTAGCTCCGGCGCAAGTTTTTGCAGGCGCACGTAATTACTTTCGTAAAGCGAAATTAACGCGGCCAGATCGTGGGTCTGGAATCGGGCCGGTGATGACAGTGCTAATTGCGACATGGCCGAATCTTAGCATAGGTTTTTGAGAAATTTAGACGATCGAAAGAGACGAAAACATCTTGATTTCCAGCTAATATTCGCCTTCGGCCGCCTCGCAAAATTCTTGACATTTTTCTCTATCGGCGCTAGGCAGTTGCCTTTTTAAGGGCGAGCAACCGGCAATCGATCACCGCCGGGCCGCGCTTCACCCGGTAACGGGATAGGCTCAAGGACCACAAGAACGAAAGGTAATCTCGATGACGCTGACCCCATCGATAATGGCGGAGCTCGGCACCGCGGCGCCAGACTTCGTGCTCCCGGACACGCAAGGGAGAACCGTACGCCGGAATGATTTTGCCGGCGCCCCCGGATTGCTGGTGATTTTCATGTGCAACCATTGTCCTTACGTCAAGCACATTCGCGAAGTGCTGGCCTCATTTGCTAAAGAATACCAGGACAAAGGTATTGCCATCGTAGGAATAAATTCCAACGACGCAAGCAGCCACCCCCAGGATTCCTTTCAAAATATGGTCCTGGAGAAGGAGCGATTCGGCTACACCTTCCCTTATCTCCATGACGAGACGCAGTCCGTTGCCAAAGCCTATGATGCTGCCTGCACGCCTGATTTTTTCCTTTACGACGGGGCGGGACGCCTCTTCTACCGCGGGCAGTTCGACGACAGCCGCCCGGGAAATAATGTGCCTGTAACGGGCAACGACCTCCGTGCCGCCGCCGACGCCCTGCTCGAGGGCCGCGAACCGCCCGGGCATCAGAAGCCGAGCGTGGGCTGCAACATTAAGTGGAAACCCGGAAACGCGCCTGACGGCGGCGGGAGATAAGCTCGAGGAAGGGTGCTCAGAAGAGCGTGTAGATGAACGGCGCCACGGCCGAGCCCTGGGCGAGAATGATCAGCGTTCCCAGCAAAAGCATGACGATAAGAATGGGCGCCAGCCAGAACTTCTTTCGTTCCCGCATGAAGGCCCACAGATCCTTGATCAGTTCCATCATCAGAATGGGCGCTCC
>JBFHVA010000105.1:0-11679 GCA_041589735.1 Gammaproteobacteria bacterium
CATGGCATGGTGGGAGAGCCTGTGGATCTGCCGGCGGCGAAAGAGCTGATTGCTCTCAACGAGCGCTGGCTGGGCGCGTCGAGCAGAAAGGAGCGGGAGGCAATCTGGCACCGTATGCTGGAGATCTTCGCCGATCAGGTTTTCACAATCGGCCTGGTTGCCTCGGTACCGCAGCCGGTCGTGGTGAACAAGAGCCTGCAGAACGTGCCGCGAAAGGGCGTCTACAACTGGGAGCCCGGCGCGCATTTCGGAATTTATCGGCCGGATACCTTCTGGTTTGAATCGCAGTAGGAAGATGCTGAGGAAGAGTCACGTTCAAGGATTGGTCATCGTTAGAATCGCGAGAAAAAACTGCGTATATCGTGGCTCATGTATCGAACATCGGCACGACGTTTCCAATTCTTTTGACTTCAATCACTAATCGCGGTCTTGGTGTCACGCGCCCGGATTCGTTACGAAGACTGAGTTAAGTGTTTCATTATCTAATCCGACGTCTGATGGTGATGGTGCCGACGCTGCTCGTCATCAGCGCGCTGGTCTTCGTCATTATTCAGCTTCCCGAAGGCGATTACCTGAGCAGCTATATCGCGGAGCTCGAGGCCCAGGGCGAAAAGCTCAGCCGGGAGAAGATCGATTTCTTGAGACAGCAGTATGGGCTGGACCGGTCCCCGGTGGAGCAATACCTGGTTTGGCTCGGCGGCATGCTGCAGGGGGATTTCGGCTACTCCTTCGAGTACAACCTGCCCGTCTCCGAAGTCGTGGGCGACCGATTGTTTCTGTCCTTTCTGCTTTCCTTTGCCACAATCTTGTTCACCTGGGTGGTGGCGTTTCCCATCGGAGTCTATTCCGCCACCCACCAGTACAGCTGGACCGATCACGGGCTGACGTTCATCGGATTTCTCGGATTGGCAACGCCTAACTTTTTGCTGGCGCTGGTTCTGCTTTATTTTGCCAACGTGGTTTTCGGCACCTCCATCGGCGGGCTGATGGACCCGGAGTTCATCGGTGAGCCCATGAGCTGGGCAAAGTTGGTCTCGGTGCTCGAGCACCTGTGGATACCCGTGATCGTCATTGGCACTTCGGGCACCGCCGGCATGATCCGGCGGCTGCGGGCCAACCTGCTGGACGAGCTGCAGAAGCAGTATGTCGTGACCGCCCGCGCCAAGGGCCTGCCGCGGTTCAGACTGCTGGTGAAATATCCGCTGCGCATGGCGCTGAACCCTTTCATCGCCGACATCGGTAACCTGCTTCCGCAGGTGGTGTCGGGCGCCGCTATCGTTTCCGTTGTGCTGTCTCTGCCCACCACCGGGCCGATGCTGCTCGCCGCCCTGCAAAGCCAGGACATGTACCTGGCGGGATCGTTTCTCATGTTTCTGTCCCTGCTGACCGTGATCGGCATGTTCCTGTCGGACCTGGCGCTGGCGGCGCTGGATCCCAGGATCCGACTTAGCGGGGGAACGACACGGTGACCTTGAATAGAGACGAGGGGGCGGCGTGAGCAACGGTGTGGACGGCGGCGCGTCGCTCGAACACTACGTTTCGAGTGAACCTTTCGATCCCTATTCCATCGAGACGCTGACCCCGGATCAGGAGCGGATTTATCTCGCCTCTCAGTGGCGAATGATGTGGTGGCGTTTCAAGCGCCATCATCTGGCGGTTGCGTCCGCGGCGGTTTTGGGACTGCTCTATCTTTCCATTGCCGTGAGCGAGATCCTCGCCCCCTACAGTCTGCACAGCCGTCACACCGAGCACATCTTCGCGCCGCCGCAGCGCCTCCACGTGATCCACCAGGGAGAGTTCGTCGGGCCCTTTGTCTATGGCTACAGCTACCGGCTGAACATGGAGAACCTGCGCCGCGAGTACCGCGAGGATCCCCTGCAGGTGCAGCCGCTCAGATTTTTTTGCTTAGGTGACGAATACAGCTTATGGGGGCTGGTTCCGGGCAGCTTTCACCTGGTATGCCCGGCGCCGGACGGCACCTTTTTTCCTCTGGGCACCGACCGACTGGGGCGCGACATCCTGTCGCGCATCATCTACGGCGCGCGGATTTCACTCACGGTCGGGCTGATCGGGATCCTTATCAGCTTCACCTTGGGCATCATTCTAGGCGGCCTGGCCGGATACTACGGCGGCTGGGTGGACGGCTTGGTGCAGCGTCTGATCGAAATTATCCGCTCGTTTCCAGAGCTGCCGCTGTGGATGGCGCTCTCCGCCGCCCTGCCGGTCACCTGGAGCCCGGTGGGGGTGTTCCTGGGGATAACCGTGATCCTGGGGCTGGTGGACTGGACCGGACTGGCGCGGGCGGTGCGATCCAAGCTTTTGGCGCTTCGGGAAGAGGATTATTGCACCGCCGCGGTGCTGATGGGCGCCCGGCCCCGGCGGGTCATTTTCCGACACCTGATGCCCAACTTCATGAGCCACCTGATTGCCTCGGCGACGCTGTCGATCCCGTCGATGATCCTCGGCGAGACCGCGCTCAGCTTTCTAGGGCTGGGCTTAAGGCCCCCGGTGACCAGCTGGGGGGTGCTGCTCACCGAGGCCCAGAACATCAACGTGGTGGCGCTTTATCCCTGGCTCATGCTGCCCGTGGTGCCGGTCATCGTCGTCGTTCTGGCCTTCAATTTTCTCGGCGACGGGCTCAGAGACGCGGCGGACCCTTACGCAGGGCATTGATCTGCGGACAATTAACTTCCGGCCGCGACGGAACTCCGCGGCCATCGGCGTATGCGACCGTGGCTTGGGTCCGGAGCATCAAAGCCTGGCGGAGCGGTTAATTGTCCCCGATCCATTTGCCTTCCATGGACTACAATTATTTGGGAAGCCCGCCGCCTGATTCGTCCGCTGCGCGCGGAGACTCCAGCGGTCGGGAAGGCTGGACCATAAAAAAGGCGATAGAAGGAATGATAGTGACCACTGCTAAAGAAGTGCCGTGGACGGCATTCAGCGGCGACGCGGTGCGCGCCGTTCTCGACGCCTCTCCCGTTGGCGTCCTGATCACAGACGGCGAGGACCGAATTCTCTGGCTCAATCGCGCCTTGCGGCGTCAGCTCGACATTCCCGGACCCGAGATCCTCGGCGAGGAATTTCAAGCCTTGCCCATCGAGCGGGTCGAGGACTCCGTGGGCGGGCGCGAGCAGTATCGGATCCAGAGTGGTATACCAGACGACGAGGAGATGCTCGACGCCTCGGTGACGACCCTGGACGACGGCGCTGGAGGAACGCTCAACCTCCGATTCTTTGTGCACCACGTGGGCCAGGGCCTAAGGGCGTCCTTGCTCGAACACCTGGGTTTTCGCCGCGGCACGGATCCCCTGTCCGGCGTCATGGACAAGGACGCCATCATGCGGGTGCTCGACTCGGAGATCTCCCGCACCCGCAGATACGCCAACGAATTGTCGATCCTGCTGATCAAGGTGTCACCGGATATGAAAGACGTGGATGCGGATACTGCCGTAATCGCCGCCGGTCGCGTGCTCAGCGACGGCATGCGATGGGTGGATGCCGCGGGGCGTGTCAGCGATACGGAGTTTCTTCTGGTGCTGCCGGAGACCGATGCCGAGGGTGCCCGCGTGCTGGCGGATAAGCTGCATGCGCGCTTCGGCGAAGAAAACACGGAACACCCGGCGCTTGCGGCAAGCGTTGCGTTCGCTTCCTGGCGCAAGGGAGACGACGCGATGTTTATGATCGATCGCGCCAGGCAGCGCATCAGCGCGCGCAAAAGTTGAGCGGCTCTTGGCGACCAGGGACCAGGCTTTGGTAGAGGGTGGATGTCTGATGGGGCTGCCGGGGATTTCTTAATCCTTTCCGTCTGTCATCTACCAAATATCACCGGGAGTCCCGAGGTATGCGCCCAGAGACAGCGCGGCGTCGCTTTCGTGCCTAAGCGACCGATTCGTCCTCGATAACCACTTCGTGGCTAATATCGACGCGGTCGCGCAGCATCGCCGTGGCGGAACAATACTTCTCCGCCGAAAGGGTCACCGCCCGCTGAACTCGGGAGGGGTCCAAATCGGTGCCGGATACGCGATACAGCATGCGGATCCGGGTAAATACCTTGGGCACCTGGTCGGCGCGATCCGCCTCCAGCTCGACCACGCAGTCGACGACCCGCTGGCGCGACTTCTTCAGGATGGAGACTACGTCGAAGGCAGTACACGCGCCCAGCCCCATCAGCACCGCTTCCATAGGGCGAATGCCGAGATTGCGGCCCCCGTGCTCCGGCGCGCCGTCGATGATCACCGCGTGCCCGCTGCCGGACTCGGCCACAAAGCTCGCCTGCTCGATCCATTTGATACGTGCTTTCATGCTGTTTTTGACCTTGTCTGGCGTCCCAGGCAACCACATCGACACACGCGTAAGCGTCTAATACACTTGGTCAGAGAGCTTATCACCCGGGACAAGCCGGTTGGAGAGAGGCCATGGTGGCCAACATGCCCCAGGCGACTACTCAAGCGATGCAGCGTTTCTTAGAGTATTGCCACCGCAGGACCTATCCTGCGAAGACGGTGATCGTGAATGCGGGGGACCCCTCCGAGGAACTTTTTTACATCATCAAGGGTTCGGTATCCGTCGTCATGGAGGATGACGACGGGCACGAGATCGTGCTTGCCTATCTCAATGAAGGCGATTTCTTCGGCGAAATTGGGATGTTCGACGAAAAGCACGAACGCAGCGCGCTGGTGCGCACCCGCACCGAGTGCGAGGTCGCCCAGATTGGTTACGAAAGACTGAAGACCGTTTCATCGGAGCTGCCGGAAGTGCTGTACTCCATGATGTCGCAGCTTGCTTTGCGCCTGCGCAACACCAGCCGCAAGGTCGGCGACCTGGCGTTCATGGACGTATCGGGCCGCGTGGCCCGCGCGCTGTTGGATTTGTGCAAGCAGCCGGACGCGATGACCCACCCCGACGGTATGCAGATCCGAATCACCCGGCAGGAGCTGGGGCGCATTGCGGGATGCTCCCGTGAGATGGTCGGCCGCGTGCTGAAGAACCTGGAAGAAGAACATCTCATCTCCGTGGCGGGCAAGACCATCGTGGTCTTCGGCACGCGCTGAGTTCAGTTAAACCCGGGCCTGTATAAGCATTCCTCGGCCCGCTTCAGTCGGTGCCGGACGCGTTCGTGCGTGGCGCCTTCACCGCGCTGAATAGCTCGGCCAGCTTCTTGCCGGGATCGTCCGCGCGCATGAAGGCCTCTCCCACCAGGAAGGCATCGACGCCGTGGCGGCGCATCAGCGCCACGTCCTCGGGCGTGTGAATCCCGCTCTCGGTGACCACGGTCACGCCTTCCGGCACCCGGCCAAGCAGCTTCAGGGTGGTGTCGAGGGAAGTCTCGAAACTGCGAAGATCCCGGTTATTGATACCCAGCAAAACGGGATCCAGAGCCAGTGCCCGGTCGAGCTCGTCCGCGTCGTGAACCTCCACCAGCACGTCCATGTTCAGATGTGCCGCCAGTCCGCTGAGCTCAGCCAGCTGCGCGTCGCCCAGGCAGGACACGATGAGCAGAATGCAGTCTGCGCCGATCGCCCGCGCTTCATAGACCTGGTAGGCGTCGATGGTGAAGTCCTTGCGCAGGACCGGCAGCTTGCACGCATCCCGCGCCTCTGAAAGGTGCGCATCGGCGCCCTGGAAAAAATCCGAGTCGGTCAAAATGGACAAGGCGGCGGCACCGCCCGTTTCGTAGCTGCGGGCAATTTCCCGCGGGCGGTAATCCTGTCTCAACAGTCCTTTACTCGGAGAGGCTCGCTTGATCTCCGCGATGACCGCGGGCTCGCCTGCGCGGATGCGGCGTGTGAGCGCTTCGGAAAATCCCCGCGCCGGGGACCGCGCCGCGGCGCGCTGACTCATCTCCCTGATCGGCACACGCCGGCTGCGCTCGATGAGCTCCTCGGTTTTTCGCCTGAGTATGGTCTTGAGTATGTCCGGGGTCTGACTCATCAAATTCGGCCGTCCATGGAGCCGGCCGGGTCAGGCGAAGCTGGTAGAGATCTTGACCAGCGCCTCCAGGCGTTGGGCGGCGGCGCCACTGGAAATGGACTGCTTGGCCTTTTCGACTCCCGACGCTATGTCCTTGGCCAGGCCGGAGACGTAGATGGCCGCGCCCGCGTTGAGGCAGACCACATCCCTTGCCGCGCCGGCCTCGTTAGCCAGCACTTTACGGATGGTTTCGAGGCTCTGCTCCGGAGATTCCACCAGCAGCGCGGATTTGTCGTGGCGGTCGAGTCCGAAGTCACCGGGCTCGATGGTCATGGAGCTGACCTTGCCGTCCTTGAGCTCGGCGAGCCGGGTGGTCGCGCCTACGCTCAGCTCGTCCAGCCCGTCATCGGAATGGACCACGAGCACGTGTCGGCTGCCCAGCTGTCCCAGCACCTTGGCCAACGGCTCGGTCCACTCGGCGCTGAACACGCCTATGAGCTGATTAGGCGCTCCGGCCGGGTTGGTGAGCGGTCCCAGTAGATTGAACACCGTGCGCACCCCCATCTCCCGGCGGGGTCCGATGGCGTGCTTCATGGCGCCGTGGTGCTTGGGCGCAAACATGAAGCCCACGCCCGCCTCTTCGATACAGCGCGCAATCTGCTCCGGCGTGAGATCCAGATTCACGCCGGCCGCTTCCAGCACGTCGGCGCTGCCTGACTTGCTGGAAACCGATCGATTGCCGTGTTTAGCGACCTTGCCCCCGGCGCCGGCGACCACGAAAGCGCTGGCGGTGGAAATGTTGAAAGTCTCCGATCCGTCGCCGCCGGTGCCGCAGGTGTCGACCAGGTGGGTGGTGTCTACGGTCACCGGCGTTGCCAGTTCGCGCATCACGCTGGCCGCCGCCGCGATTTCCTCGATGGTTTCCCCTTTCATCCGCAGTCCGATGAGAAAGCCGCCGATCTGCGCCTGGGTCGCTTCTCCGGTCATGATCGCGCGCATGACCGCGACCATGTCTTTGCCGCTTAAGTTTTTACCTTCGGTGACCGCGCGGATACCGCCCTGAATGTTCATCTCGCCCCTCGCTTACTTTGCTTGTCTCGTTGACGTGTTCCCAATACTACTCATGCGACGCGCGGTTCCCTGGCGTGTTGCACCGACGTTTGACTCAGGAAATTTTTCAATAGCCGGTGCCCCGGCCGGGTGAGAATGGATTCCGGGTGAAACTGCACCCCCGCGACGGGGAACGAACGGTGCCTGACCGCCATGATCTCTCTATCTTCCGCGACGGCGCCTTCGCTCCACGCCGTGACCTCGAGGCACCGCGGCAGACTTTTTGGATCGATGACCAGAGAATGGTAGCGCGTCGCCTGGAAGGGATTTTCGATCCCGCGGAAAATCGCCTGCCCGTCATGACGGATCATGGATGTTTTTCCGTGCATGATCGATTTGGCGTGCACGATCTGACCGCCGTAGACCTGTCCGATGCACTGGTGTCCCAGACATACGCCGAGAGTAGGCGTGCGTTCACCATAGCGCCGGATCACCTCCATGGAGATCCCCGCCTCGTTGGGCGTGCACGGACCGGGAGAGATGACGATATGGGTGGGTTGCATCGCGGCAATGTCGTTCGTATCCAGCGCATCGTTACGAAACACGCGCACCCTGGCGCCGAGCTCACCCAGGTACTGGACCAGGTTGTAGGTGAACGAGTCGTAGTTATCGATCATCAGCAGCATGACGAGATCCTGCCGTGGAGGCGATCAGGCGATTAAGCGCGGAAGCTCATCGAGGCTGTCGATGACGAAATCCGGCCGCGCCAGCGCGATATCTTCGCCATGATTATATCCGTAGCTCACGCACACGATGGAGATGCCTGCGGCGCGGGCGGCGGCCACATCGTTTTTGGAGTCTCCGACCATCAGGCATTCACCGGGCTCGACACCGAAGTGCCGCATTGCGTGGATAAGAGGCAGCGGGTCTGGTTTCTTCCTCGGCAGCGAATCGCCGCTCAATACCATGTCGAATCTTGCCAGCATTCCGAGATCGGTTAGAAGCCTCTCGGTGTAACGGGCCGGTTTGTTGGTAATGCATACCCGCGCAACGTCTCTCGATTCGAAGAAAACCAGCAGACTTTCGGCGCCGGGGTAGGGCTGGCTGCGGGCGCTGGTGTTGAGAGAGTAAAGCGTCATGAACCGCTCATGTGCTCGTTTGAAAAGCGCGGCGTCGGGCTCACCATCCTGGCTGTCGGTGAGGGCGCGCTTGACCAGGCGCTCCACTCCGTTGCCCACCCACTCGCGCACCTTGGCTTCACCTTGTTGCGGTCGCTTGAGTTCCAAAAGCATGGCGTCCACGCAGGCGGTCAGATCCGGAACCGTGTCCACCAGGGTTCCGTCCAGGTCCAGCAGCACGAGCCGGGGCAGCGCAAGCCGTGCGCCGATCTGATCCGAGGCGGCGCTCACGAGCGAGCCTTGGCGATCGCTTCGCGCATGGCGTTGATCGTGGCGCGGTAATCCTTGGAGCCGAAGATGGCCGAGCCGGCGACGAAGGTATCGGCGCCCGCCGCTGCAATGGCGCCGATATTTTCCACCTTGACGCCGCCGTCAACCTCCAGGCGAATGTCGCGGCCGCTGTCGTCGATGAGGCGGCGGGCGTGGCGCAGCTTGTCGAGGGTGCCATCGATGAAGGCCTGTCCACCGAAGCCGGGATTGACCGACATCAGCAGCACCATATCCACCTTGTCCATGACGTGACTCAGGTGATTGAGCGGCGTCGCCGGATTGAACACCAGGCCGGCCCGGCAGCCCGAATCGCGGATCAGCTGCAGCGTCCGATCCACGTGGTCGCTGGCCTCCGGGTGAAAGGTGATGTAGTTGGCGCCGGCGGCGGCGAAGTCGGGGACGATGCGGTCCACGGGCTTGATCATCAGATGCACGTCGATGGGCGCCTCGATACCGAACTTGCGCAAGGCCTCGCAAACCATCGGCCCGATGGTGAGATTGGGGACGTAGTGGTTATCCATGACGTCGAAGTGCACGAGGTTCGCGCCGGCCTCGAGCACACGAGTCACCTCGTCACCCAGCCGTGCGAAATCCGCCGAGAGAATGGACGGGGCGATCCACGCGTCTTTCATTAAAATCCAAGCCCGGTTGCGTAAAACGGCGCAAACTTTAACCGATGCCACCTAGCTTTTCAGCACGCGCAGAGACGGTGAGTGCATCTCCAATGCGCAGCCGCGGATTCCGTCACCGGCGTCGGGCTGAATCCGGCTCAGCGCAGGCCGCGAGCCTCTTTGACCCGCTCGTAAGCCGCTTTTATTTCCTGGGTCTTCTCTTTCGCCAGCCGCATCATCTCTTCCGGCAGGCCTTTGGCCACCAGCTTGTCCGGATGGTGCTGGCCCATAAGGCGGCGGTAGGCTTTTTTGACCTCGTCATCCGAGCTGTCCTCAGACACCCCCAGCACGCCGTAGGCGTCCTCCAGCGACATTTTCGCCCTGGTTGACGCGCCGGTGCCCTGGCGGTAGTGGAGCCCCGCCTGCACCAGGGTTTCGAGCTGATCGAGCTCATGCCGGGTCACACCCAGTCGACGGCACACGTGCTCGAGAATCCGGCGTTCTTCCTGCTGCACGCTGCCGTCCGCGTAGGCGGCGTGGAGCTGGATCTCCACGAACATTTGGATCAGGTGGCTGCTGCGGTGGCACTCGCGGCGAAACTGCTCCAGCACCGCCTCCAGGGGAAATCCCGCACGTTTACCCTCGCTGAACAGGCGCTGGGCAACGGCCCTCATTTGCGGGTTCAGCGAAAGCTGGCGCATGACGTCGGTCGCGAGGGCGATTTCGGCCGGCGTCACGCGGCCGTCGGACTTGGAGATGTGGCCCATTACGCTGAATGTGGCGGTGAAGAACGCCATCTGGGTGCGCTCACGGCGGTCGAAACCGGCCCCAGGCGGCAATTCGCCGGCGCGTTCCACCCCGCGATCGAAACCATGTCCGAGCGCCGCGCCGATGAGCATTCCCAGCGGTCCCCCCAGCATGAAGCCGAAGGCGCCGCCCAGCACTTTTCCCCACCAGCTCACGCTGCGTAGCCTTTCGTGATCATTGCTTTCTATGTCAGCAGGACGCTGCTTGTCGGGATCCTTCGAGCGGACCGGCATTTAATCCGAGGCGCTTGGAGAGCGCAATGGCGAAGCCCTTTCCAATACATTGCTCAAATTCACTATTCATGCAGACGTGCTTTCAGGGTTTGAAACGGATTCACAAAATTTTCCGAATGGGTGAATCATCTTTGGACAAGCAGCGAGTTGAGCGTATGAATTGAACGCCTCTACCGTGAGACCAGGTATTTTCTCAACCCAATGTGCGGTGTCGTTGTAAGCGTTTCAAATGACATCGCACGAGCATCGTCGGCAAGAAAAGCAAAATCCGCTGCTGCCGTTAAGCGACCGGCACAGATCACGAGATAATCGCAGGCAGCGGGTCGCGGCCCTCGAACCGCGTCCGGCCGGCAAACATTTATCCCCCTGCTCGCTTGCTCTTGTTCCCAACTGCGCTGTGAGGGGCGTTGCCAACCGAGGCTTCGGTCTAGTAGTCTCGGCTGCGCCAGCGAGGTTCGGCAGGCCATTTGCCTTATAATAAGCTCGCTGACTTGCCAGCAGCATTCCGCCAGATCTTGGTCCCTGAGCAGGACACCCACCCGCCTTGGATGCCGGATAACAGACCCACACTTGAGCAATTCCCGATGAGCGAAAACCCTTCAACTCCTGAGCCAAACGATCTGCTCGAGAACGCCTCCGCCCAGCTCGAGGAGGGTGCGCTTGAGGACGCCGAGGTCACGTGCAGAAAAATTCTAGATGCCTCTCCAAAGAACTACGACGCAATGAATCTACTTGGTCTGATCGCTTATCGCAGAGGTGATCATGAGGCGGCAGTCGCACATTTCGACAAAGCTATCCACTTTCGCCCCAAGTCGGCGGCATTCCACGGCAACAGGGGAGACGCTTTGCGAGCTTCGGACAAGATGGAGGAAGCGATTGTCAGCTACCGGCGAGCTGCCGAGCTCGATCCCGAGAACATGGATGCGCAACTTACGCTCGGCCGCTCGCTGCAGTCCGCCGGTAAGATAAAAGACGCAATTCGAGCGTTTCGTAAAGCTTTGGCCGTGGATTCGGATTCCGTTGAGGCGCTGCACGATCTGGGCAGCGCGCTTGAGAGCGACGGCCGACTCGACGAGGCGGCAAAAGCGTATCGAAAGTCAATCTCTCTCGATCCCGGGATCGCGAAAAGCCACGAAGAGCTCGGCGACGTGCTGATGAAACTGGGGCGAAGCGACGAAGCCCTCGGCTGTTACCGTAAAGCCGTTTCCATCGATTCATCCATGAGCGAGGCTCAGAAAAAAATCGATGAAATGAGTCGAACAGGCGAAGAGAACGACAGCGCCGCGGGTCAGGCCTAAGGATTTCAATTTACAATCGGTTAACGATAGGGATTCCGTGTAAACGGCCGTGGTCATCCGTTGGTCATGATATGACCGCTACTCCGCTCGCGCGTTACGGATAGCTTTGAGTCACGAATCTACAGACTTCGACCCGCGAGAGTCGTGTAAGAAGGCTTTCGACGCTCACCGCTCGGGAGACCTCGATGCCGCGGAGATGATCTTCCGAGAGATCCTTACGGCCGAGCCGGAGAATATTCACGCCACCCACCTGCTCGGCGTGATTGCGCTGCAGAAAGGCCGCGTCCACGAGGCGCGGGATTTGATCGAAGCGGCGATC
>JBFHVA010000106.1:0-11613 GCA_041589735.1 Gammaproteobacteria bacterium
GCCGGCATTCTCGCGACCATGGGGATCCTTGGCGCCTACGTTCATCGACTCAAAACCGGCGTCGGCCAGCGCGTAGACACCTCTCTTTTCGAAGCGGGCGTGGTGCACACCTACTGGCAGTCGGCAATCGCCTTCGCCACCGGCGTTTCGCCTGTACCCATGGGATCGGCCCACCCGCTCAATGCCCCCTACCAGGCCTTTGAGACTGCCGACGGCTGGATCACCGTCGGCGCGGCGAACCAGGCCAACTGGCTGAAGATGCTCGACGCGCTTGAAGCTTCACAGCTCAAGGACGACCAGCGTTTCGCCGACAACGCGCTGCGAATGGAGAATCTTAAAGCGCTGGTCGAGGTACTGACGCCGCTATTCCGATCTAAAAGCAGCGACGAATGGCTGGGCCGCCTGGAGCGCGCCGGTGTACCCGCCGGGCCAGTGCTCGATATCGCGGCGATGCACCGGGATCCGCAGACGCTGGCGCGGAAGATGGTGCTCAACGTTCCTCACAGCCGGATCGGGGCAACAGCTACGCTGGGCCACCCGGTGAAATACTCGGCGACGCCGGCCCAAATCGATCGGGGAGCGCCGGTGTTCGGCGAGCACACGCGCGAAGTGCTGAGCGAATACGGCTATAACGAGCGTGAGATCGACGATCTGATCGCCGACCTGGCGGTGGTTGCAGCGTAACAACGCGGTTTTAACCGCAAGGCGCCTGTCCTCTGTCAGGGACGGCGCGCCAGCATGTCGATCTCAACCAGCGCGCCGCGCGCCAGTCCGGTGACCCCGATGCAGGTGCGCGCGGGGCGGCGGCCGGGCGGAAAGTAAGACGCATAGGTTTCATTCATCGTCGCGTAGTCGCGCTCAAAATGGGTGATATACACCCGCACCTGCACCACGTGCTCGAGGCCGAGCCCGAGCCCCTCGAGAACGATGACCAGGTTGTCCATGACGCGACGTGTCTGCGCCTCCACGCCCTGTGGCAGCGGCTTCGAGTCGTCATCCGGATCGGTAGGCATCTGACCCGTCAGGAATACGAGCCCGTCCGTCTCCACCGCGTGGCTGAAGGGAGCCACCGGGGTCGGAGCGGCATCGATCATGTGAAAAACCGGTGAAGTCATGGGCTGTGCTACTCCTTGTGTTCTGGTTGGGGCGAACCTTTAGCGGCTGCAAAAGGTTAACCGAAAGCGGCTGAATCACGTCGGCGACCCTTGAAATTCGGTCATCCGGACCCATTTCCGGCGTTAGAAAAAGCGGCGCCTAATGCTGCATCAGCGTTGCCACACGCAATCGCGCTCGCGGCGGCTTCGTCTGTCGTGAGAGACTTGTACCAAATCGAGCAAAGATGAAGCCGGCAGGCGCGCTGCCCGGCGTGTGAGCCCATGGTAGAAATTGAGCGCTTAAGCAAATACTTCGGCACATTCAAGGCGGTCGACGACATCAGCTTCAGCGTCCAGCGGGGCGAGGTGCTGGGTTTCCTCGGCCCCAACGGCGCCGGCAAGTCCACGACCATGCGCATGATCACCGGGTTTCTGGCTCCAGATTCCGGCCGCGTGAGGGTGGGCGGAGACGACATTGCGACCAGTCCCATCGATGTGAAGCGCCGCATCGGCTATCTGCCCGAGGGTGCTCCGCTCTACGGCGACATGACGCCCCGGGCCTTTCTGCGCTTCATCGCCGAAATTCGGGGATTCCGCGGTAGAGATAGGGAGCGGGCGGTGGACGCCGTGGTCGAGAAAGTCAATCTCGAGCCCGCTCTGGAAAAATCCATCGACACGCTGTCGAAAGGTTTCAAGCGTAGAGTGGGCTTAGCCCAGGCCATCATCCACGATCCCGAAGTGCTCGTACTCGACGAACCCACGGACGGACTCGATCCCAACCAGAAGCATGAAGTGCGCACGCTAATCCAGGGAATGGCGAGAGAGAAGGCAATCATTCTCTCTACCCATATCCTCGAAGAAGTCGACGCCGTGTGCACGCGCGCCGTGATCATCTCGGCGGGCCAGCTCGTCAGCGACAGCACACCGGCAGAATTGTTGGCGCGGTCGCGCTTTCACAACGCTCTCAGCATTTCCATACGTGCGAGCACCGTAGACGGCATGGCGGAGGCCTTTGGCGCGCTGCCCGGGGTCGATTCCGTGGAGGTTCTTGAAGCCAAAGACGGTTGCGTGAGACTACAGCTGTATCCCGAGAGACACGCCGCGATCGCCGCTCCGGTCAGCGCGCTTGCCCGCGAGCGCAAATGGGCGGTCGAGGAGCTCCACGTCGAGCGCGGCCGTCTGGACGAAGTGTTTCGTGAGATAACATCGGGCAATTCGGCCGTAGAGTGAGCGTATTCGACATGCTGAACGTGTGGACTATATTCAAGCGCGAGCTGTCGGGATACTTCTCGACGCCTATCGCATACGTATTCCTCGTCATCTTCATTGTGTTGAGCGGGGTGTTAACGTTTTACGTGGGCAGCTATTTCGAGCGCAATCAGGCCGACTTGAGATCCTTCTTTCAGTTTCATCCCTGGCTTTACTTGTTTCTGATCCCCGCGCTCGCCATGCGATTGTGGGCCGAAGAACGTCGTAGCGGGACGCTTGAACTGCTGCTCACGTTGCCCATTAGCATGAAGCAGGCGGTGCTCGGTAAATTCTTCGCCGCGTGGGCGTTCAGCGCTATCGCGCTTGTTCTGACGGTGCCTCTGTGGCTGACCACCAACTATCTCGGCAACCCCGATAACGGCGTGATATTCGCCAGTTATGTGGGCAGTCTGCTCATGGCCGGCGCCTTTCTTGCTATCGGAGCGTGCATGTCCGCGCTGACCAGAAATCAGGTTATCGCTTTCGTTATCACGGCGGCTGTTTGTCTAGGGTTCGTGTTGAGCGGGTATCCGCTGGTGCTCGAGTTCGTCGGTGCGTTTGCGCCGGAGTTTGTGGTAGAGGCCGTGGGATCATTCAGTTTCTTGAGCCACTTCACCGAAGTGAGCAAGGGCGTCATCGATCTCCGCGATCTGGTTTTCTTTGTTTCACTAATGGCCTATTGGCTGTTTGCCAACGCCGGTGTGATCGAGCTTAAGAAGGCGGAATGATGGACGCTCGATTGAAATCGGGGAGCAGATATCTGACAAGCCTCGGTTTGCTAGTGGGGCTGATTCTGCTGTTCGCCATAAACATACTGAGCAACGAGAGCCTTACCTCCGCCCGCGTCGACCTGACTGAGGGACGCATCTACACCCTTTCCGAAGGCACCCAGAACGTGCTCTCAAAAATCCAGGAGCCGATAACGCTGCGGCTTTACCTTTCCAAAAGGCTCGCGACGCGGCTTCCTGAATTTAGCAGCTACGCGGTCAGGGTCGAGGACCTTCTGCGCGAATATCAGCGCGAAGCCGGTGGCAACATTCGATTACAGATCATCGATCCGGAGCCCTTCTCCGGGGAAGAGGACCGCGCCGTCGGCTACGGACTGCGCGCCGCTCCGGTAAACAACCGGGAGGACATGTTTTTCTTCGGCCTGGTGGGCACGAATTCGGTGGACGACGAAGAAGTCATTCCGTTTTTCACCCGGGAGCGGGAAGAGTTTCTGGAATACGACGTCACCAAGCTGGTCCATAACCTGATTGAAGTGAAACAGCCGGTGGTGGGTCTGTTGAGCTCGCTTCCCGTGGAGGGTCAGGGTCCCCGCGCCGCGCTGCGGGGTCTCAGCGCGCCGCCGTGGATGGTGGTGGAGCAGATGCGGCAGCTGTTCGAGGTGCGCAGTCTTGACCCCTCTTTAGATGCAGTTCCTGAGGACACCGATGTGCTGGTGCTGGTCCATCCCAAGAACTTAAGCGATCGGATGCTTTACGCGATAGACCAGTTCGTGTTGCGCGGCGGCAGAGTGCTGGCATTCGTGGACGCCAACGCCGAGGCCGAGCAGGGTATGAACGTGGGCGGGTTAATGATGCCGGCCCGGTCGCGCCGTTCGGAGCTGGACCGTTTGCTCGAGACCTGGGGCGTGGTGCTCGAGAAAGACAAGATCATCGGTGATCTTGAGCTCGCCGCCAGGGTGAGAATGGAGCGGGAAGGACGCGAGGTGACTTTCGAATATCCGGTTTGGCTAACCGTCCAGCCCGGGCAGATGAACCAGGAAGACATCGTAACCCGCCAGCTGGGAAATCTGTCGCTGGGCACGCCGGGAAGTCTCGTCCCTGCCAAGGGAGCCGCTACGACATTCGCCTCGCTGATCGAAACGACCAGCGGCGCCGCGGTGTTTTCCCCGGACAAGGTGGCGCTGTCTGAGGACCCTCAGAACCTGTTAAGGACTTACCGCCCTGAGGATCGGACCTTTACCCTGGCCGCGCGCATCTCGGGGAACATCAAGAGCGCGTTTCCCGACGGACGGCCGAAGGACCAGACAGCAGACAAAGAAAGTTCAGAGAAGAACACCGGCGATGAACGGTCTGGACCCGAACGGCCACATCTCGCCGAATCCGAGGAAGCGATCAATATCATTGTCGTAGCCGACACGGATCTGCTTCAGGACCAGTTCTGGGTTTCGGTGCAGGACTTTCTCGGCACCAGGATTGCCGTCCCAACTGCGGCCAACGGCAGCTTCGTCATCAATGCGGTGGATAATTTGGCCGGCTCGGGAGACCTCATAAGCGTACGGAACCGCGGCAGCTTTGTTCGGCCCTTCGAACGAATCAGCGAGCTCAGGGAACAAGCGGAACTGAGATTCAGGCAGAAGGAACAGGAGCTCATCGAGAGGCTGGAAAACACCGAGCGCAAGCTCATCGAGCTGGAGGAAAGCAGGCAGGGTGACGACGGAATGATTCTGACGCCGGCACAGCAGCAAGAGCTGATGGAGTTTCGACAGGAGCGATTGAGAATCCGCAAGGATCTTCGCGACGTGCGTCACCGCTTGCGCAGGGAAATCGAATCGCTGCAAGACTGGCTGAAATTCATCAACATCGCGCTGGTACCTATCTTCGTTGCGCTCGGCGGTATGGGTGTCGCGATTTGGCGGGTTCGCCGGAGACAACGCAACTTGAGAACGGTTTGAGGTAGCACGGGATGCTGAGCTTTCGGTCTTTTTCAGCTCTTTGCTTGGCCACTTTGTGCGCCGTCATCGCGGCCGTGCTCGTATCCGGCGATTCGGAGGCGATTCCGGGAAGCGGGAAGCCTTTGTTTCCCGATCTGATGTCCAAGCTCAACGATATTAAGGAAGTTCAGGTGGAGAGCGCATCAGAGCGGCTCGTTCTGACAAGAAAAGACAGCGGCTGGATCGCACCCGAAAAATTCGGTTTTCCGGCCGACGCGGACAAGATTCACAAGCTACTGGTGGGCGCCGCCGGCCTCAACCGTGTCGAGCCCAAAACTTCTGATCCGGCCCGCTATCCCAAGCTCGGCCTGGACGACCCGGGCAGCGGAGCGTCCCGGGCCATTTTCTACCGGCTCAAATCCGCGGCCGACTCGACCCTTGCCGAGCTGATTGTCGGTAACAGCGCACCGGCAAAAGGCGATCCTGACTTGAACGAGTTCTACGTGCGTTTGCCCGAGGATCCTCGCGCCTGGCTGGTGGAAGGCAAGCTTCCGCGGGGGGACTCCCTCGTCGAATGGATGGATCGAAAGGTGTCGGATATCGACCGCGCCAGAGTGCGGGAAGTGCAGGTCAAGCACCCGTCCGGAGAACTGGTGACGGTTGTGCGTGAACTGTCGGCTAAGGACGAGTTCCGGCTTGACAATGCCCCGGCCAGCAAGACCGTTGACGGACAGTGGAAGCTCAATGACATTGGCCGCCTGTTTTATAATCTGGAACTGGAGGACGTGCGACCGAAGGATGAGGCGCCGATCGGAGGTGATCCGAACTATGTAGTCACCATGCGCACCTTTGACGGACTCATCGTTCGCATGGAGGTGTTCAAGGACGACGAACAGGCGTTTGGAATATTGAAGGCTGAATTCCATCCGCACGAGGCAAAAGCTGACGCCGCGCCCGAGGAGAAGGCGTCGCTGCCAAGGATCGAAGAGATTCGCGCCGAGGCGGATAAGCTGAATGCAAGATGGGGCCGCTGGGCTTACGTCCTGCCCGGTTTCAAGCTGGACGCACTGGCTCGAACGCATTCAGAGTTGTTAAAAGATTCCAGTGAGGAGAAAAATTCCGAACAGGGTTGAAAATACGGTCATCCTCATTTTTTATTTGTTAGCCAAAGAATTCTATAAAATGCGTGTTTGTACTTCTTGTGACCGATAAGCTCTCCACTCTCACGCGGGCGCGTGACTATCCCTACGCCATTCCGCAGCGGTCCTTCGTTTACAGGGATTCTGGAGTGAGCGAATTTGATCCTTCGCTTTGCTCTGGAAGAACGCCGGTGCTTGCAGTTGGCTCAAATCAGTCGCCGGACCGCCTGGCGCAGAAATTCGGTGACGACGCCAGCCACGTGATCCCCGTACAGCGGGCGAGGCTGAAAAATTTCGACGTGGTGTACTCCGCGCACGTTTCTACCTACGGCGCGGTGCCGGCAATGCTCCAGGTTTCCGAGGGTTCCAATGTGGAGCTGGCGGTGACCTGGCTCAACGATGCCCAGCTCGAGATCATGAATCACTCCGAAGTTCGCGCCGCCAACTACTCCTTTGCCTTTGTTGAGAGACTAGAGCTCAAATTTGAAGGAAGCGGCACGGTCTCAAGCGCGTTTGCCTATTTAAGCAGCCGCGGACATCTGCGCCATGACGGCGATGCCGTCGCGCTGTCGGCGATCGGATGCAGCGGCCGCCGCTACCCCGCCATGAGCACCGCGCAGGCGCTGGAGGTGGTGCGCGCGCGGGTGGCGCCCGAGCTGGATGCCGACGCCTTTGTGCTCAAGCTCGTTGCCGACGAAGCCTATCGGCGCGAGGTGACGACGCTGCTCGCGGCCGACGCGGTGCCGTTCGAGCATTCTTTCGAACTGATGAATTAATCAGATCCGCTCCAGATACTCGGTCCACGGGCCGGCGCCGATCTTTGAAGTCATTGCGCTAAAGTGTCGCGCCTGTCGATCGGTACTTGGACTCGCTTAAATATCCGCATGAGCAAGTTTGGAGTCAGCCAGCCCGTACGCCGGGTGGAGGATCTCAGGTTTCTGACCGGAGCGGCCCGCTACGTTGACGATATCAACGTGGAAGGACAGGCCTACGCCTATGTCGTTCGATCCAGTCTCGCTCACGGTCGCATCCTGAGCTTAGGTACCGAATCGGCGAAAAGCATGCCGGGGGTGATTGATATCATCACTGCCGCAGAGCTCGAGGCCCGCGGCGCCAACGCTCTGGATTGTAAAATTCCCCTCAAGAACCGTGACGGCAGCTGCCGAGCAAATCCAACGCGTCCCGTACTTGCCAACAACCGGGTGCGATATGTGGGCGATCCCGTGGCATTTGTAATCGCCGAGTCCAGCACCCTGGCGCGTGACGCCGGCGAAATGATCGAGCTGGATCTGGAGTCAATGGATGCGGTGACGCAAACGGATACCGCGGACGCAGAAGGCATGCCCCTGGTTCACGATGAGTTAAAGCGAAATCTAATTTTCGACTGGGACTTTGGCGACCAGAAGTCAGTGACAGCGGCGATGAAGTCGGCCGCCCACCGGGTCGAGGTACGCCTGGTCAACAATCGGGTAGTGGCGAACTCCATGGAGCCCCGCGGTGCGCTGGCGGATGTGGATCCCCGTACGGGGACCCTCACGCTTTACACCAACACCCAGGGAGTCTGGGATATACGCGACATCATTGCCGAACGACTTCACCTGGACCCGGACCAGGTGCGAGTAGTGACGCCGGACGTGGGCGGCGGTTTTGGAATGAAGGGCGTGAATTATCCGGAGCAGGTGCTGACTGCTTACGCGGCGCATAAGCTCGAGCGCCCGGTGAAGTGGTGTCCGGACCGGAGCGAAGCGTTTCTCTCCGACACCATGGGGCGTGACCACGTGACAAATGCCACGCTTGCCTTCGACAAGGATCATCGCGTCGTCGCGATGGCGGTGGACACGCGGGCCAATATGGGTGCGTATCTTTCCGACTACGCCCCTTTCATACCCACCCTTGCGGCAGTCAAAGTGCTACCAGGCGTCTACAACGTCAAGCGACTCTATTATCGGGTCCGTGGCGTTGCTACCAACACGACCCCGGTAGACGCGTACCGTGGCGCCGGGCGTCCCGAGTCCATCTTCGTCATCGAGCGGCTCATGGACGAATCCGCGAGGGCCCTTGGCACCGACCCGGTAACCCTGAGGCGGAAAAATTTCATCTCCGCCGATTCAATGCCGTTCAAGACTGCGGCCGGAGAAGTGTATGACTGCGGCGATTTCGCCGCGGTGCTGGATGCGGCGCTCCGGAAAGCCCGGGTGGATGGATTCGATGCGCGCCGCCGTGAAGCGGCGGCCGGCGGAAAGCTCCGTGGGTTGGGCCTTTGCTACTACATCGAATCCACCATGGGATGGCCGGAGGAGAGTGCCGAAATTCGTTTCGATGGCAACGGTGGCGTTGAGGTGCTGGTCGGGACCCAGTCCAACGGTCAGGGGCACGAGACCGCCTATACCCAACTGGTGCACCAGGGCCTGGGTGTTGCCTTCGAGGGGATACGCGTGATCCAGGGGGACACGGCGCGCGTTCGAAAGGGGGGCGGAACGGGAGGGTCGCGTTCCCTCACTGCCCAGGGCTGGGCCATTGGCGACGCGGTCAAGATGGTCCTCGACAAGGGCCGCCGATTCGCGGCCGAGCGACTGGAAGCCGCCGCAGAGGACATTGAGTATGAGAGCGGGCGCTTCCGAATAGTCGGCACCGACCGCAACATCACGCTGGTGGAACTTGCCCGCTCCTTAGCCGAAGAGAGCGGGCCAGAGGATCCAAATCCGCTTAACGGCCAAGCGTCAGTCAACATTACGAAGTGGACTTTTCCCAACGGTTGTCATTTGGCCGAAGTGGAGATTGCGACGGAGACAGGGCAGGTGGAGATCGTCAGCTACACGGTAGTGGACGACTTCGGCAACGTGATCAACCCGATGCTGCTTGAGGGCCAGGTCCACGGCGGCATCGTTCAGGGCGCCGGACAAGCGCTGATGGAATGCGCTTTTTATGACGACGCAGGCCAGCTCCTCACCGGTTCGTTCATGGACTACTGCATGCCTAGGGCCGACGACTTTCCGTTCTTCGATTTCACAACGCTGGGCGTTCCCACGACAAATAATCCGTTGGGCATAAAGGGCTGTGGTGAAGCTGGAACCGTCGGCTCCATTGCTGCGGTTGCCAATGCAGTGCACGACGCGCTCGCAGACACCGGCGCTGGACCCGTGGACATGCCGTATACGCCAATGAGGATCTGGTTGGCGCTAAAGGCGGCGGAAGTGGTTTGAACGGCTCGATGCGCCCGAGCCGTTGATGGCCGCCTTTGGGCCCGCGACTATCGGCCGCATATTCTTAAGTCCATTTCCTGCCCCCCGGGCGGTAACGCGAAACCCAAATCTCGATCTAAGGCGCATCGACGCGCGCCGTTAATCGTGCGCAGTACGGTCGGCCCCTGTGGGCGTCTCGATGAACTTACCTGAGTACAAGCGCGCCATTTGCCTTCCTCGAAAATACCCAGCACGGATCCTCGGCGTAACAGTTGAAAAAGGACTTCTGCAGGGACTCATGGTCAACAGCTTGCATTTATTCGGTTGCTTCCCGCGTCGTAAACAAAATAGATTTACCACGGTAACAAGCGAACAATAATTCCTCCGTTTCATGTGCGACCCCGCAGGCGGGAGGCGAGTCCCTATGCTACCCTTCTATCCGATCTCCGCTGGGGGACGGTCGTCAACATCTTGGGAGAAAAATATGACTACTTTTCGAAAGCTGAGTCGAGTACTCGCAATGCCGGTAGCACTGGCGATGTTTTTGAATCTAGGTGTGCTCCCTGCAGCCCAGGCGGCAATGGTGCCGACGGATAAGGTCATCGATCAGAGCACGGCGGCCAATGACCGGGAGCGCGTGAAGTCGTTTCTTGCCCGTGAAGACGTTCAGCGCCAGATGGAGACATTGGGGGTCGACCCGGACAACGCAGCGGAACGCGTTGCCGGCCTGTCCGACGCCGAAGTGCACAAGATCGCGAATAAGCTGGATGAGCTGCCTGCCGGTCAGGACGCGATCGGAACTATACTCGGCGTACTGGTATTCATACTTATCGTTCTTCTGATTACGGATATTCTCTGCTTCACCAGCTTCTATCCGTTCACCAAGTGCGTGACCAACAGGTAGTGACTGCAAGGCCGTGGTTCACAGTATGTAGCGGCCTGCTTTTTCTGGGACTCGCCGCTTGCTCGACAATCCAGACGCAAAAGATTGTCGAGAATCGGGAACAGCTTCCGCTGACGGCAGAGGTCGCTGACGTCCCGTTCTTTCCTCAGGAAAGATACTATTGCGGTCCGGCAGCTCTGGCCATGGTGTTGGCCTGGTCAGGGCTGCCGGTAACCCAAAACGATCTCGTCTCCGAGGTTTACACGCCCGCCCGCCAGGGAACGCTGCGCAGCGACGTAGTGGCTGCCGCGCGGCGTCACGGGCGGCTGGCGGTGGAAATCGGAAACCTGCGCGAGCTTTTGGAAGAGATCGCTGCCGGCAGCCCGGTGCTGGTGTTTCAGAATCTGGCGCTTAGCTGGTATCCGCAGTGGCACTACGCCGTCGCCATCGGCTACGACCTGGATTCAAGAGAGATCACGCTGCATTCCGGTTTGGACGAGCGCCGTGTCCTCTATCTGGATACCTTCGAACGGACCTGGAAGCGGGGAGACTACTGGGCGCTTGTGGTGCTGCCGCCGGGGCGACTTCCGGTAAGCGCCGGAGAACTACCGGTACTCCGGGCGGCCGCGGGCCTCGAACGAGTGCAAAGATTTAAAGAGGCGGCCGAGGCCTACGCCGCAATCTCCTCCCGATGGCCGCAAAGCGTTGCCGCGCGTTTGGGCCTTGGGAATACACTCTACGCGCTTGGCGATTACGCCGGCGCGGAGAGCGCCTACCTTGAGGCCATCAGCAACGATGCGGAGGCGGCTGCCGTCTGGAACAACCTCGCCTACGCGCTTGCTGCCCAGGGTCGCCGAGAAGAGGCGCTGAGCGCGGTGGAAAAAGCGGTGCTGTTCGGGGCCGAAAACCGGAGCCTTTACGAGGATTCGCTGCGCGAGCTTTCCAGCCGCGAAATGTAAGCCGTTAACGGTATCGGGCCTAAAGCACGCGCCCGTAATCAATAGTTTGGCGACGGTGGAATGGATGGTGGGCCCGGTAGGACTTGAACCTACGACCGACGGATTATGAGTCCGCTGCTCTAACCAACTGAGCTACAGGCCCGTCAAAATTCAGGGCGACATGATCCTTGAAACGAAAAAGGCCGGCAAGCAGCCGGCCTTTTCCTTTTTTCAGTCAACTGCTGGCTGTCAGTCGAGAAAGCTTCTGAGGCGCTCCGAGCGGCTGGGATGCCTGAGCTTCCGCAGCGCCTTGGCCTCTATCTGGCGAATGCGCTCACGGGTCACGTCGAACTGCTTGCCGACCTCTTCCAGCGTGTGATCGGTGTTCATCTCAATGCCGAAGCGCATGCGCAGCACCTTAGCTTCTCGCGGAGTCAGCCCGGCGAGGATTTCCTGGGTGGATTCGCGCA
>JBFHVA010000107.1:0-11504 GCA_041589735.1 Gammaproteobacteria bacterium
CCACCGGCATCTTGCTGTGGGGCGCGGCGATGTTTGCTTTGGGCCGCGCGTTCGGCTTCGATAGCACGCCTGTTGACATGGGCTGGTTCTTCACAAAGGCTGCGTTCGTCACTTTCGGCGGCGCATATTCGGTGTTGCCTTACGTGTACCAGGGCGGCGTGGAGCAGTTTCAGTGGTTGACGGCGACGCAGATGATTGACGGCCTCGCTCTCGGCGAGACCACGCCCGGTCCGCTGATTATCGTCGTGACCTTCGTCGGTTTTGTCGGTGGATGGACCAAAGAAGTACTCGGGGCAGAGCATCTTTTACTTTCCGGTGTTCTGTGCGCGAGCGTCGTGACCTTTTTCACATTTCTCCCGTCGTTCCTCTTCATTTTCGCCGGGGGACCGGCAGTCGAAAGCACCCGCGGCAACATTACGTTCACCGCGCCGCTTTCTTCGATCACGGCGGCAGTGGTCGGGGTAGTGCTGAACCTGGCGATGTTCTTTGCCTACCACGTGTTCTGGCCCGGCGGATTCGAGCGCGGGTTTCAAGGCTTCGCGTTGTTGATCAGCGTCGCCGCGTTCATCGCCTTAATTCGATTTCGCGCCGGCATTATTCCGGTGGTTCTCGCCTGTGGAATCATCGGGATCCTCTATCAGCAGATGGTAACTTAGGCGCGACACCCTTCGTTTTCGAGAAGGCGCGCTGCGGCGAGGATTAGATTTATGAACCCTACGATTTCTCCATCGGAACTCAAGGAGCTGTTGGACACGGGCGCCAGCGTCAGGGTGCTTGACGTGCGCCTGATCGAAGATCGAACGCTCGTCGATCATCCTGTTCCCGGCGCCGAGTGGCGCAATCCGAAAGAGGTGGAGAACTGGGGCGAAGAACTCGGTGCCGAAGACCACGTAGTCGTCTATTGCGTTCTCGGTCACCACGTAAGCCAGGGGGTTTGCACAGCTCTGCGCGAAAACGGCTTACGCGTGAGCTATCTGGATGGCGGGATTGAGGGTTGGGAAGCGCTGATCCGCTCCGGCTCGGCTAAAGCCGACACATAAGCTGCGGCGAGTCGCCCGGGGTCGCTGCTGCCGCGACCCCGATCGTTGTCCTTGGGCCCGCTACTCGACCGTCAACACGTGGACGTCGAAAGTCACTACCTTACCCGCGAGCGGATGGTTGAGATCAATGACAATAAAGTCGTCCTTGATCTCATGGACTTTAACGAAGCGGCGGTTGCCGTTCGGATCGTTCACGACCAGACCGGCCCCGACGGTGCGCGCATCCTCTGGAATGCGGTCAGTCTCGACGTCGACAAACGCGTCCGGATTTACCGGCCCGTAGGCCTCCTCCGGTGCCAGGGTCACCTTCTTGCGGTCGTCGGCCTTCAGCCCGGCCAGCGCATTCTCGAGCCCCGAGGGCAGGTGACCCTGACCCTGCTCATAAATCAGGGGTTCGCTTTCTGAATTACCTCCGAAAACGCTGCCGTCCTGAAGATAGATGGTGAACTCGATAGCGACCTTGCTGCCATCGGAAATTACAGTTGCTTTGTCGTCAGCAGACTGGGCCAGAACCCCGCCATTGATGAAAATCATGGCAAGGGCGACAAATAGGGTGGGGCTTCGAAACGTTGTGAATTTCAATGGTGGGTCTCCTGATGAACTGGCGACGCGTGTGCAACCACTGGTCTGCTGGAACAGATTCGGGCCGTTCACCAGCGTGATGCGAAGGATTACGTGTAACGAATCGCAGATTCCGTATGCGCTCTCTACCTGCGCCTACGGGTCACTGCGAAACCGCTGAGAATCGATGGGACGTAGGGCGCCTTAGACCAATAAGTAAAACGCTAGCACGCACCCGAGGTGAATGCCAGGACGGCGGGAATTACGGCGACGCCGGGAGAATCAATTAACCCCTGAATAAATCAGGGGTTAATCGATAAAGTGCGTGACCCTGCGTGCTATTTCTTCAAGAAAACCTTGCCGCCGCCCGCGGGCATTCCGCCTTGGCTTGTGCCCGGCATTCCCTGAGGCATTGCCGAGGGTACGACGATGCGCGAAGCCTCCTCCCTTGCCAGCTCCTTGGCACGCTCGTTGAGCCGCTCCACCGCGGCTTTGACACCCTCGGGAAATTTTTTGAACGCGTCGTCGAGGGATTTGGCCTCAATGGAAAACTGCACCGGGAACGGTCCCATTTGCGTCATCAGCGTGGTTTCGCCGATGTAAAGCACGGGACGACTGCCGTCGGCACTGCCATCGGACTTGACCGGACTTTGCCGGCGCACCGAGGCGGCGTGCAGATCGGTGAAGGTCTCTTCCCTGTACAAATTGTCGGTGTCGACTTTCAGGTCCCGAAGCTCGGGGGAATCCTTTTCGCTCATGGTTTCATCCTTTCCGTCCGCCGGAGATCCGGGAAGATCACCGGGGGACATACCTTTTTAATGTGAATCGATAAAGCAAAACTTTAACATACCTCCCCTTCGGGGCGGCCACTCGGGGTATTTGGGAAAGTATGGGCTACCCTGGCCTGCTTCGCGACCGCGCGGCAGTGGTTTAGCTACCGCTGCGCCCACACGATTCCGACGCATCGCCAAATTGGAAGATCTCAGCTACATCACCCTGGCCGCCTACGCAGCCATCATGCTCCTGGCCGGCCTCATCCACGGCACCCTGGGACTTGGCTTCCCGCTCGTCGCCACCCCGCTGCTGGCGCTGTTCACGGACGTGCGTACGGCCATCCTGATCACGCTGTTGCCGACGGCGTCGGTAAATATCGTCAGCATCCTCAAAGGTGGCCGATGGAGCGAAAGCATCGGCCGCTTCTGGCCACTCGCGCTTTTTGCTGTGCTCGGCAGCATTGCGGGTACGCGATTTCTGGTGATCAGCGATCCAGCGCCATTCAAACTGCTGCTGGCGGCATTGGTGCTGCTCTATCTGTTCGCCAGCCGGGTCAAGGCAATCCGCATGCGGTGGGTGAGCAACCATCTGGCACTGTCGATGGCCATGTTCGGACTGATCGCAGGTTTTGCCGCCGGGACCACCAACGTCATGGTGCCGATATTGATTATCTACACCCTGGAGCTCGGTCTCGAGCGAACGGCAATGGTGCAGGTGTTCAACCTTTGCTTCCTTGCCGGAAAGCTGACCCAGATCGCGGTCTTCGCTCACGCCGGGATGCTCACGGGCAGCTTGCTCTTATCCACGACGCCGCTGGCCGTCGTTGCGGTTGCGGCACTGTTCGGAGGCATGATGTTGACCCACCGCATTCCCACCGAAATTTACAGGAACATCGTGCGGCGGGTGCTGCTGCTGCTCGCTCTGCTGCTCGTCATTCAGTACTTTCTTCAGCTCTAACTGTGTCGCTGGTTGCGGCAAGATCGCGTGAACGACGAATGACGTCCCGGGCCGCGGCGAAATATCCAGGGGACTCGCTTCGTTCAATCCCGGAAAGCTCGCGGTCGAGCGCCGGCAGATTGTAAAACGGCACTGCCGCAAACAGGTGGTGCGCCCAGTGGTACTGCATGTTCCAGCACATCCAGCGCAACACCGGATTGACGCGAATGGTGCGGGTATTCTTGGTCACGTCCTTATCGAGCGGCATCCCTGTGTGCTCAACGATGTTCTGGATATGATGCAGAGGCTTGGTGAGCAGCAGCGGAAGCAGCCAGTACTGCACCGCGATCCATGAGCCGGACACAATCGAAACAACCGCCGCCGCTGCGTAGAGGCCGACGTGCAGCCTGGCCTCGCGCACGATCAGCGCCTGGTCGCGCTGGCTCATGTAATGCTCGTCCCGGGCGTTGCCAGAGAAGTTTCTAATCAAGGTGGACAGCCGAAGCCACCAGTAGGGGATCCCGCTCAGGCTCCAGAGAAAGCGCGCCAGCGTATTCGGCGCCTCGGACCTGGCGGCACCCATGAGCTCGGGATCTTTTTCCGGAAGGTTGGTGTACTTGTGATGAGTGAAGTGCATTACCCGGTCGTAGTCGCGGGGAAAGATCACTAAAACGCCGGTGATGCGTGAGAAGAACTCGTTCAGCCCCCGGGTCGCGAAGGCCGTGCCGTGCATCAGCTCGTGCTGCGCGGCATATAGATAATTGAGCAGCATGCCGTGAACAACGAACACCGGCACCGCCCACCAGCTGCCCCAGAGCGCATGCAGCAGCGCGCCGCTCGCCGATACGGCGCCGAAGTGGCTGCCGAGCTGTAGCCAGGCGCGAACATCGGAGCGCCGGCGAAGGGCGGCGAGGCGCTCGGAATCGAGAAGTTCACGGCGGTAGACGTATTCCACGGCGGTCGAATCTCCGACTGGGTAGAGCCAGTTTGGCAGCGACAGGAAAAACTGAAAAGAGGCCCGGCCGGCCTGAGCGGCGGATTTGGCCTCGAGGCGTTGTCCCAGCATACTTAGCCCATGCGTTCTTCCTTAGCCTCCGCCGGCTCGAGCCAACGTTTCACGCAGTCGCTCAGGGCGGGGGCAATTGTGGCGCTGATATTGTGCGCCTGGGTTTCGAGCGCCGGCGCCGATCAAAACGATCCGAGACTCCCGGCGCTTTTCAAGGCCCTCAAGGCTACCGGCGATCCGGAAGAAGGCGATCACATCGGCCGGCAAATCTCAGAGATATGGAACGAGACCGATAACGAAGGTGTTCAACAAATCATGCAGCAGGGCCAGAGGTTTCTGGCCCGGGGGCAGCTGGGTCTTGCTCTGGGCAACTTCACCACGGTCACCAGAATGGAGCCCGGCTTCGCTGAGGCCTGGAACAAACGCGCGTCGGTGCTCTACAGCTTGGGGCGGCTCGACGACGCTGCCAGAAGCATCGCCCAAACCCTGGCGCGCGAGCCGCAACATTTTTTAGCCATCGCGGGTCTGGGTCTGATCTATGTCCAAATGGGTTATCTTGAGGAGGCACTGCGCGCCTTCGATTACGCGCTCACGATCAACCCACATCTGGCGGGAACGCGTGCAGCAGCCGACAAGATCAGGCAACGTCTCAACAAGTGAAACTTTGAGTTGGCACTGAAGTGATGGCTCACTTTTCAGCCGCAAGTTGAATCGGCAAAGATTGAACCCGTGCCCTGCTCCAAATCAAATCTGAAAACAAAGATATGAATGAATCAGAAGGCAGGCGTGACGGGGGGCTGTCGGATTATCCCCAGAGAACGCTGCTCAACAACGAGGTCCACGCGAGACCGTACGAGCGCCTGACCGCGCCGGTGCGGGCTTCGTACCTCGCCTTGCTGACCGGCATAGAGACCGCGGAAGGGGAGCGAGAACATATCAAAGCGCTTTGTACGCGCAATGGCGTCAATCCACCGGCGGCGGGCGCCAACCATTTCAGCAACGATTTGGGGATCTTCCGCCTGCGCTGGGAGCGGCATACGGAGTTTTCCACCTACACCTTTTTGCACGCGGCTCCGTTTGATGCGCCCTTCGACGATGCGCCGATCAGGCGCGTGCCCGAGGACTGGCTCAAGCGCTTGCCGGGAGAGGTGTTGACCGCAGTCCACTTGGCGCTGGAGCCATCCAGCAAACCGGTGCGATCCGTGGACGAGCTGAGCGCCCTGTTCGTGGCTGACACCCTCGTTGGCAGCAAAGTGCTGGGCAGCGCGGCCGTTGCGTTGACGGATTTTCAGATCCACGCCGACGGCTTCAGCCGCACTCTTATCCACGACGCGGCTTTGGGCTCACGCCAGGCCGGCCGTCTGGTGCAGCGGCTGCTGGAGCTGGAGACCTACCGCATGATGTCGCTGCTCGCGCTGCCGCTGGCGAGAGAATATACGCCGGAGCTTTTCCGTCTGGACAAGGAAGTTGCGGAGCTCAGCAACACACTGACCGGTGATAAAGAGGATGTGGACGAGCGCAGAATGCTGGAACGACTGACCCAGCTCTCGGCCGAGACCGAGGGGGTAGCAACTGCTACCAGCTTTCGTTTCAGCGCCGCGCGCGCTTATTACGATATCGTCGAGCGACGTATTCGCGAGCTGCGCGAAGAGCGTCACGAGCGATTGCAGACTTTCAGCGAGTTCATGCAGCGGCGCCTGGTTCCTGCCATGCACACCTGTGAGTCGGTGCATCGCCGTATCGACGAGCTGACGACTCGATCCGCCCGTGTATCGGATCTGTTACGGACCCGGGTATCCATCACCATGGAAAGCCAGTCCCGTGATCTGCTCGAGTCCATGAATCGCCGGGCGAAACTGCAGATCAGGTTACAGCAGACGGTGGAAGGACTATCGGTTGTGGTGCTCAGCTATTACCTGGTCGGTCTGGTGAATTATGGGCTCAAAGCGCTGAAATCCGCAGGCTTGGGCGTGGACGTGGACGTGCTCACCGGGATCGCGATCATTCCGGTGGTCGCCGCGGTGCTACTTGGCGCGCGCTATCTTCGCCGCAGAATCAGCCGGGAAGAACAAAATATCTGAGCCCGCCGATATTCTCCTACGCGCGCGACTCGAGGCAGCGATCCCAGTAAGGCTCGTCGCCGAAACGCGACTGCAGGAACTCGACGAATGCGCGCACGCGACGCGACAGATGCCGCGCTGAGGGGTAAACCGCGTAGGCATAGATCTCCGACCAGGAGTAGTCGCTTAACAACGGCACCAGATCGCCGCTTTCGATCGCCTTGTAGACGATGAAGGTGGGCTGCCGGATCACACCGAATCCGGCGATGGCGGCGTCCCGCAAATAATCACCGTTGTTGGCCTCCAAACGCGCCCCGATTCGGACCGCTCCGCGGCTGCCATCGGGCGCGCGGTATTGCCAGGGTGAATCCGGAACGTTTGTATAACGAAGACACACGTGGTCTTCGAGCTCCTTCGGCGTTGTCGGCACGCCGTGGCGCTCGAGGTACCCGGGGCTTGCGCATACGACCTCCCGAATGGGCGTGAGCTTACGCGCGATGAGGGACGAGTCCTCGAGCCGCGAGATCCGCAGCGCCAGATCGAAGCCCTCCTCAACCAGGTCGACCATACGGTCGTTGAAGTCGATGAAAAGGCGGACGTCCGGATGCCGCGCGGCAAAATCATTAATCGCGGGGCCTAAGTGAAGCAGGCCGAAAGAAAGCGGCGCGGCGATTCGCAGGCTGCCCTTGAGGCCGGCGGCCTGGGTCGACAAGGTGGCTTCTACTTCCTCCAGATCCGCCACCAGGCGAAGCGCTCTTTGGTAAAGCGTGCGCCCGCTTTCCGTAAGGCTCAGGGAGCGTGTCGTCCGGTTCAACAGCCTCACGCCCAGATGCGCCTCCAGGTCGGAAATGCGCCGGCTTATCATGGACTTGGCGGTGTTCATGCGCTCCGCGGCGAGGGTGAAGCTGCCCGCGTCCACCACTCGAATAAAGGTTTGCAGAGCATCGAATCGATCCATATTGTTCTTAAAATCGGAACGGTATTTTCAGATTTTGCAGGTTTTTCCCTTAATTCGGAACCCTCATAGTAGCGATGCCCCATCTGATTTGGCCCCGGTGGCCGGTGCCAATGAGCAGCAACTTGAACACGCACCCCGCGCAACTAAGAGGAAACGGAAAATGAATGCACTCACCCGACTTGCCAGCCCCTTGGGCCGCGTCTTGATCGCGGCCATCTTCATCAATTCCGGAATCAGTAAGATTTCCGGTTACGCCGGAACCCAGGCCTACATGGAGAGCCAGGGCGTGCCCGGCGCGCTGTTGCCGCTGGTCATCCTGGTCGAGGTCATCGGTGGTCTCGCCGTGGTCGTTGGCTGGCAGACCCGTATCGCCGCGTTTTTGCTGGCGGGCTTTTGCCTGGTTTCCGCGGTACTGTTTCACCTGGACTTCGACAATCAGATGCAGGCCATCATGTTCATGAAAAACGTGGCCATCGCTGGTGGCTTCCTGGTCCTGGTCGCCCACGGCGCCGGTGCGTTCTCCATCGACAACCGCGGCGCCGCAACCTAAGGCGCATCACAATGGTCGAAATGCCAAGGCAATGAACACCGCAACGCATCAGGAAACTTCGGCGCGCCAGGCTATCCGGCGCGTGGTCGGCGCGCTTCGCGGCGTGCCGGCCGAGGACGGCGCGGGGGTAAAGCTCACCCGCATAATCGGCTCGGCCGAGCTCAACATGTGGGATCCCTTTCTGCTTCTAGACCGCTTCGAGTCGGACAACCCGGACGATTACATCGCCGGATTTCCGGCCCACCCGCACCGGGGATTCGAGACCGTGACCTACCTGCTGGCCGGCCGCCTGCGGCACAAAGACAGCACCGGGCGCGAAGGCGTAATCGAGCCCGGCGGGGTCCAGTGGATGACCGCCGGGCGCGGGATCGTGCACTCGGAAATGCCGGAGCAGGTGGAAGGCCGGCTGGCGGGTTTTCAGCTGTGGCTCAACCTGCCCGCCAAAGACAAGATGACGGCACCCAGATACCAGGAGTTCGGCCCGGCCGCGATTCCGATTGAGCGAAGAGGCGGAGGGATTTTAGTCCGCGTCATAGCCGGTGAGACCAGTGAGGGTACCCGCGGTCCGGTCGAGGCTGTGCCCACTTCCCCGCGCTACCTGGATATCGAACTTCGCCCGCACGACGTGTTCTCTGAGCCCGTTCCCGCAGAGCATGCCGCCTTCGCCTACGTCATCGAAGGCGGCGTGGATATTCTCGCCGGGCGCGACGTCGACGACCGCCGCATTCCCGCCGGCACGCTGGCCCTGCTCGGCGAAGGCGATCGGATCCAGCTGAGCGGTACCGAGCCGAGAAACCGTCTTTTGCTGGTGAGCGCGCTGCGCCTGGGGGAGCCGGTGGCACGCTCCGGGCCGTTTGTCATGAACACCCGCGATGAAATCATGCAGGCCTACAGCGATTACCAGACGGGCAAATTCTAGTCCCGCCTGTTACGCCGGGTTAAAACCTGTTCGTTAAAACAAATCGCGGGCGTCACCGCACTCGGGGGTCGAAACGATCTCGCCCAGGTCGCCGGGCAGCGGTCCGGTCGCCTCAAAATCAATGGGACATGCGGGAGAGATTTTCAACCGGTCGCCGATGTGAAATACGCTCGGAGCTGACATCATGGCTTACCTCCATGAATAGCAACAAGAGCAATCTTGCGAAATCCGGGCCAACACGGGTTTTTTCGTAGACCAACGACATATCGATTCATGCCTGTCTCATGCTGCATCAAAGCAGGGCCCCGAAAGCGAAAAATGCACGTTCTACGCGGGCCCGGGCGTCGCTGCGAGTCACGAGCGTTGCCTGTCGGTTTGAATCCGGCGTCACGAAAACACTTCGCTGAATAGAAATCTGCGGTCCGCCGCTAATCGACGCCTTTCAAACCAGCATGATCGATAAGGGCACGGTTGAAAAACTCAGGAGCGAGGAGCGTGCCCTGTCGGAAGCGCTGGCAGAATTCGAACATGAGGCGCGCCGGGTTCGCGACCAGCTGGAGCGCCGGGGCGGCCACGGGTTCATTCTGGAACATCGACTTGATCAGCTTCAGCAGAATATTGCCGTCACGCGGCGGGATCTGGAAACCGTTCGGGATAAGCTGGCATCGAGAGGGAGCGACGAGGCCTGAAGCGCGCTGCGGGGCGAGAAACGCCCGGCCCGAAAACAAAAAAAAGCCCCGCCGGAGCGGGGCTTTGCCGCCATTCAGGCGGGGCCTTAAGACAAGGCCTGACAAGGCGAGTCGACGTTAGTGTTGGCTGCCGATCAGGTAACCTGCGAGGGTGCCCCCAGCGGTGGCCGCGAGGTTGCCTCTGCCTTTGCCGACCTTGGAGCCCAGCAGTCCACCAACGGCCGCGCCAATCAACCCGGGTCCGCTCAAGCCCGCGCCACCCTGGTAGTAGCCGCTCGATGGCGGCGCCTCGTACTGCGGAGCCTGGTACTGAGGCTCCACGTACACCGGGCGCGGCTCGGGCGCGGGATAGTAGTGATGTTCCACGCGCACGTGCTCCACCGGCCTCGGATAGTGGTGCTCCACGTACACCCGCTCCACCCGTCTCGGGTAGTTGTGATACACGTGAACTTCCTTGCGCTTACGGTACTTGCGCTTGTATTTGCCGTAATCGTCATCGTCGTAGTCCCGGTACTTGCCGTAACCGTAGCCATTGCCATTGTCGTGGCCGTGATCGGCCGCCGCCGGCAGCGCCACGCTTAAGGCCAGCACGCCGCCGGCAATCAGCGCAGCGATTCGCTTAAGCCCCGAATTCGCATTCTTGCTCTTGGTGTCCATCATTTGCCTCCTTAAAAAGGCCGTTTGCCTGAATGACTTCGCGGCACATACGTTCGTTTTCCGCCGCGTACGGGAGGCAAGATACGCCAGGCAACCTGAACGGAGACTGAACTCAGAACGTGAGCCGGTTCACAAAGCGGGAAATTCCCCGCCCAATCAGGGGTCTTCAGACCAGGCGGAAAAAAGGCGGGCTCAGGTCGGGGCCGTACCCCGGCGGACCCAGGCGGTGGCGGTGAAGGATCGCGGTTCGTCGCCCCCCAGCTCATAGGCGGCGCGAACCGGGATTTTTTGCGCCTCCCGGGTGGATTCGTCCACCGAATCGAGACAGGCGCCTAAATGATACTCTGGCGCCGGAGGCCCAGGGACAGGTGAACGCGGACGACACCACTGACAATGGAGAAGGCGCGCTCTCGGAACAGCGCGCGCTTCTGGATCAGCTCGTGACCTGGGAGCACGAGCTCGAGGTGCTCAAGGATCTCGAGTCCGATCTGGAAGTCGAGCAGATCAGCGCCGAGGTCGCGCTGAAGGCCGCCACTTCGAAAAACGGGATCGCAATCTCGCCCGACTTGGCAATAGAAATCGCCATGGCCAGGGCGAGAAAGCGGGAGCTGGAGACTGCGCTCGACGGCGGAGGAGCTGAGACGGCCCCCAGCGCCGCCGATCTGAGGGCTGATATCGATCGCATGCGCGCTGGCCGCGAAGCGCTGGAAGCCTGGCGCGACGCGCCGGAAACGGTCTCGGCATGGCGGCGCCCTCGGGTCGCCAATACGGTGCTCGCAATTGCCTCCGCGGCCGCCGTCTGGGCCGCAATAGCGCTTCACCCGATTTTTCTCGTTCTGCTGGTACCGCTGGTGATGGCGATTGGCTACTTCACCTTTACCGGCCAGGATGCGGACTGGGTGCGACTCGGCGCGGTGAGACGTTTTCAAAGCACGCGTCTCAAGCCGCCTTCCTCCTGGGATCGCAATCCCGTTGACGGTCGCATCGGCGAACTCAGCGATGCCGCGGCGAAACTGGAGCAGCGCCTGGCGGAGGCAGAAGCCGCCGAGGGCGAATCTTCGAAGCAGGAAGAGGATGCCGCCTCCGAGCTGGCGCTATCCATGAAGCTCTTGCAGACCACCGACGCTTACGAGGCGGCGCTCGCCAAGGCCGGAATCGAAACCGAGGCCCTGGACGAAACTCTATCCGGGTGGCTGGATCTGGTATTTGAGAACCATCGCATCGACAGCGAGCTGCGTCAGGTGAGGGCCAAGCGCGAGGCCTTGTCCCGCGAGGCCGAAGAAGCCAGGGATGCTTTGTTCAGGTTCCTCGTGCTAGCGGACGACGCGCCGCCGGAAGGACGCGCGGATTCCGA
>JBFHVA010000108.1:0-11466 GCA_041589735.1 Gammaproteobacteria bacterium
GAGCGTCGTCTGCTGGATGAATTTCAGCGCGACTTTCCCCTGGTGCCGGCGCCGTTCGCCGAAATGGGAGCGCGCCTGGGCGTGAGCGAATCCGAGATCATCGATGCTCTGGCGAATCTAAAAGCGCGCGGTTTTGTAAGCCGCGTCGGCCCGGTGTTCACGCCCCGGCGCGTGGGCTACAGCCTGCTTGCCGCGCTGGCTGTCCCCGCCGCGGGACTGGAGGCGGTGGCGGCCCTGGTCAGCGCCTACGCGGAAGTCAATCACAATTACGAGCGCGAGCACGACTACAACCTCTGGTTCGTCGTCACCGGGGACAATGAGCAGAGGGTGCAACGCGTCCTCGACGAGATCGAGCTGCGCACCGGGCTTACAGCGCTTCGACTTCCGCTGGAGCGCGCCTACCATATCGATCTGGGTTTTCCGTTATGGCGTTGAATGACAATCAGCGAAAATTGGTGACGGCGATGCAGGAGGGACTCCCGCTTACGCCGCGCCCTTATAAAAAGATTGGAGAAAGTATGGGCATGAGCGAAGATGAAACCATCCGCCTCGTCCGCGATTGTGTGCACGACGGTCTGATCAAACGCTTCGGCGTCGTGGTTCGACATCACGAACTCGGCTTCCACGAAAACGCCATGGTGGTGTGGGATGTGCCGGACGACTGCGTCGATGAGGTCGGAGATTGGCTCGGTGATCAGACCGGTGTAACACTGTGCTACCGCCGCCCGCGCCAGGCGCCGCACTGGCCCTACAACCTGTACTGCATGATCCACGGCCGCAACCGCGAGGCCGTGCGCGAGCGCGTCGAGGATCTGCGCCGGAGCGGGGCGCTTAGCGGAGCTCCCCACGCGGTGCTCTTCAGCAGGCGACGCTTCAAGCAGCGGGGCGCGCGCTACGGCTTCGATGATGGCGAAAGGAAAAGTATTGATGCTTGACGCGACCGACCGGGCAATCGTGAATTTGCTTCAAGACGGCCTTTCCGTTTCTGAGCGCCCGTTCGGCGACGCCGGCGTTGAGCTCGGTCTGAGTGAAGAGGAAGTCATCGATCGGACCCGCGCGCTGCTGGAACGCGGCGTACTGACGCGCTTCGGACCGATGTTCGACGCCGAGCGCCTCGGAGGTGCGTTCACGCTGTGCGCCATGCGCGTGCCGCCTAATCGCTTCGACGAGGTAATGGAAATTGTCAACGCCTTCGATGAAGTCGCGCATAATTATGAGCGCGATCACGAGCTCAACATGTGGTTCGTAATCGGCGCCGACTCTGAGAAATGCATCACCGAGACCATCGATGCCATCGAGCGGGCGACTCACCTCGATGTCATTAATCTTCCGAAGCTCGAAGAGTTTTACGTCGGCCTGAAGCTCGAAGCATGATCGCTACGAGCCGTTTTTTAGAAACACGACAAAAGGGGTAAGAAAATGAAGAGCTACGATATTAAAAGAATGGCACTTGGCCTTGCCACCGCAATTGCTGTCGCCGCCATCACCTCCACGGCACACGCTGGCGATGCGAAGGCCGGAGAGGCAAAAATCGGCACCTGCATGGCCTGCCACGGCAAAGACGGCAAAGGCACTACGCCCATCTATCCCAACCTCGGCGGTCAAAGCGAACAGTATCTCGTAGCGGCGCTCAAAGCTTACAAAAGCGGCGAACGCAATAACGCGATTATGAAGCCGATGGCCGCGATGCTGTCCGACACCGACGTCGAGAACGTGGCCGCCTATTACGCCTCGCAGAATCCGTGCAAGTGACGACGTCAGCGGCACAGACCGGGACCCGGCTGAAGCGGGCTGCAGCGCCCGACCCCCAGTCGCGCAGCATGGCGCCTGATCTCGATCGGGCGATCGTGCTGGCGACGCAGAAGGGCCTGCCGCTCGTGCCGCGTCCATACCACGCAGTTGCCGAACGAATCGGGATCTCCCCTGACGAGGTCATGGCTGGATTTCGCAAGATGCTCGCCTCCGGCGCCGTGCGCCGCATCGCCGCGGTGCCGAACCACTATGCGCTTGGCTACCGCGCCAACGGTATGTCGGTATGGGACCTCGACGACGACTGGGTCAGCGCCCTGGGGCGAAAGATCGGTGCGCTGGACTTCGTCAGCCACTGCTACCTGCGCCCGCGCCGCCCGCCCCGCTGGCGCTACAACCTGTTCGCAATGGTGCACGGCCGCGACCGCCAGGCGGTCGCGGAAAAGGTCGAGCGCATCGCCAGGTTGCTTGCCCCTCACGTCCGCGCGCACGAGGTGCTCTACAGCACGCGCATCCTCAAGAAGACGGGCCTTCGCCTGGCCGCAAAGGAGCGCTGAATGTTCCGCATCTCTCAATACATGCGGGTCCTGGCGTCGCCCAAGCCGCCGCCACCGCTCGGGCCGCCGCGCGCGCCGCCCGGACCGGTGGTGATCTGGAACCTGATCCGGCGCTGCAACCTGACCTGCAAGCACTGCTACTCGGTGTCAGCCGACCGCGACTTTCCCAACGAGCTCAGCCTCAGCGAGATCGAGACGGTCATGGATGACCTCAAGCGCTATGGCGTTCCAGTGCTGATTCTTTCCGGCGGTGAGCCGCTGATGCACCCGCATATTTTCGATATCTCGCGCCGCGCGAAGGCGATGGGCTTTTACGTCGGCCTGTCGACCAACGGCACCCGCATCGAACCAAGCAACATCGGCGAAATCGCTGATGTGGGCTACGACTACGTCGGCATCAGCATCGACGGCATGCGCGAGACCCACGACCGCTTCCGCAGACTGGACGGCGCCTTCGACCTCGCCCTTCGGGGCGTGCGGCTCTGTCGGGAAGCGGAAATAAAGGTGGGCCTTCGCTTTACGCTTACCGAGGATAATGCCCCGGAATTTCCCGATCTGCTGCGGCTGATGGAAAATGAAAACGTCGACAAGTTCTATCTATCGCATCTCAACTACGCCGGACGGGGCAACCGCAACCGGCGCTCCGACGCGCGCCACGCCGTCACCCGCCGCGCCATGAATCAGCTTTTTGAGGCGTGCCTGCGGGACGTGAGCGAAGGCCGCGACCGGGAGTACGTCACCGGCAACAACGACGCCGACGCCGTGTATCTGCTCGAGTGGGCCAGATCGCGTTTTCCCGATCGTCTTCCTGCGCTACGCGAGCGCCTGGTTCGCTGGGGCGGCAACGCGTCGGGGGTCTGGATCGCAAACATCGACAATGAAGGACGCGTGCATCCGGACACTTTCTGGTGGCACCACACCCTTGGCAGCGTGCGAAAGAGGCCCTTCTCCGAAATCTGGGAGGACCTTTCGGATCCGGTGATGGCCGGGCTCAAGCAGCGGCCGCGTCCGGTGGAAGGCCGCTGCGGTGCCTGCGCGCACCTGGACGTTTGCGGCGGCAACACCCGCGTGCGCGCGTATCAGACGAGCGGCAATTTGTGGGCGGAAGATCCCGGCTGCTACCTGACCGATCAGGAGATCGGTGTCGAAGCTATGGGCGACGGGCGATATTCAGGCAGCGCTTCCCGCGACGTCGATTTGCGCTCGTTCGCAGCGAACGAGCGTCCTCGGCCAGAGCGAGTCGACGTGTCGTGATGGCGAATCAACGCGAGGCCGCTCGGCATCCGTCGGGCGGCGGCCCGGAGTGACTGCCCGGATACAGCATTCGCGTCTGGTCGCGGCCTTCGTAGTAGTGCTTTCGCATGCGGCTTCCGCCGACACATTGACGCAAACAGAGTCTGAAGATCCCGTCCATGATGCGGCGGCGATTTACGCTCAGCACTGTGCAGCGTGTCACGGCGCCGATCGCCTGGGCGGGGTCGGACCCGCGCTGCTGCCCGAGAACCTCAAGCGCCTGCGCCCGAAGCGCGCCGCAGCTGCCATTGCAAACGGCCTGCCGGCGACGCAGATGCCCGCATTCGGCGATCGGCTCCAAGCCGGTCAGATCGACGCCCTCACCAAGCTGATCTATACGCCGCTTGCGAAAGTGCCCAAGTGGGACGCGCCGCAGATCGAAGCGAGCCGCACGATTCATCGGCAGCCCGTCGATGACGCAAGAGCGCGCCCGGCCTTCGAGGCCGACCCGTTGAACCTGTTCCTGGTCGTCGAATCGGGCGACCACCATGTGACCGTGCTGGACGGCGATCGCTTGGAGCCGATTCACCGCTTCAAGTCCCGCTATGCGCTGCACGGCGGTCCGAAGTTCTCGCCCGACGGGCGCTATGCCTATCTCGCCTCTCGCGACGGCTGGGTATCGAAGTTCGACATGTATCGTCTCGAAACTGTTGTGGAAACGCGGGCCGGTATCAATACACGCAACGTTGCCGTCTCCGGCGACGGCCGCTACGTCATGGTCGCCAACTACCTGCCGCACACCCTGGTCGTGCTGAACGCCTCGGACCTTGCGCTTGAGCAGATGATCCCGGTCTCCGACGGCAAGGGAAGCACCTCCCGCGTCAGTGCCGTCTATGACGCGCCGCCCCGGAAGAGCTTCATCGCGGCGCTGAAGGACATCGAGGAGGTGTGGGAGATCCAGTACGCCGACGAGCCCGTCTACTACGGCCGCGTCCACGACTATCGCGTCGAGGGCCCGCCGAAGATCACCGAGCGCTTCCCGGTGCGCCGGATCGAGCTCGACGACTACCTGGACGACTTCTTTTTCGATCCCAAGTACCAGAACCTGATCGGCGCTGCGCGTAATGGCAACAACGGCCAGGTAGTGAGTCTGCTGGTCGGGCGCAAGATCGCCGACATCGATCTCACCGGCTTGCCGCATCTCGGCTCCGGCATCACCTGGGATTACCAGGGAAAGTCCGTAGTGGCGACGCCGAACCTCAAAAAGCCCGAGCTCACCGTCATCGAGATGGGCACGTGGAAGGTCGTCAAGCGGATCCCGACCCTCGGCCCCGGATTCTTCATGCGCAGCCACGAGAACAGCCGCTATGCCTGGGCCGACGTGTTTTTCGGTCCAAACCGCGACGCGGTGCATGTAATCGACAAGGCAACGCTGGAGATCGTGAAGACGCTACGCCCTGAACCGGGCAAGACCGCCGCCCACGTGGAGTTCACACGCGACGGGCGCTACGCGTTGCTCAGCATCTGGGACATGGACGGCGCGCTGGTGGTGTACGATGCGGAGTCGCTGGTGGAGGTCAAGCGGCTGCCGATGGTCAAGCCATCGGGCAAGTACAACGTGCACAACAAGATCAGCGGAGACCGGGGAACGAGCCACTAGGCCGGCCGAACTCTGCTTTAACCTATGGAGTATCTGCCGCTTTTTTTCGACGTCCGCGGGCGCACCTGCGCCGTCGTGGGTGGAAACGCCATCGCCGCGCGCAAGGCGGAGCTGCTGCTGCGCGCCGGCGCGCGGGTGCGCGTTATCGCGGATGGACTTGGCGAGGCGCTGACGGAGCATGCGCTTAAAGGGCGTATCGAGCACACCGCCGAGACTCTCGGAGCCGAAAGCTTTAACGACTGCGTCCTCGCCGTGATTGCGCTGGAAGACGAGGTCGGTGCTGCGCGCGCGGCGAAAATTGCTACGAGCTGTGGCATTCCGGTCAACGTCGTCGATCGGCCGCAGCTGTGCAGCTGCATCATGCCGGCCATCGTCGATCGCTCGCCGGTGCTGGTCGCCATCTCAACCGCCGGCGCCGCGCCGGTGCTGGGCCGGTTTCTTCGCGCCAGACTGGAAGCCCTGCTCCCTCGGCGCTTCGGCGCGCTCGCGCAAATGGCAAGGGAACTGCGTCCCGAGGTCGCCGAGCGGCTGGCGCCGGAGCGGCGGCGCTATTTCTGGGAGTCTGTGCTTCAGGGGCCCGCCTCGGAGCTGGTGTTCTCGGGGCGCGATGACGAGGCCCGCGCGCTGATGCGCGCGCGGCTTGCCGAAGAGGGCGATGACCGGCCCGGGGAGGTGTACCTGGTGGCCACGCCGCCGTCAGGAGACGCGGAGGCCTTCACTCTGCGCTCGCTGAGGCTGTTACAGCAGGCCGATGTGGTGATCCACGACCAGGGGCTCGAACAGCCGGTGCTCGATCTGATCCGCAGAGACGCAGAAAGACGGTCAGCGAGCGGGCGTAGGCCCCAAGTAATCATTGACGAACTGACCGCGCTCGCGCGGGAGGGACGCCGGGCCGGCTGGCTTACCGCTGCCGCCCATCTTCGCAACGACGGCGGGCCGCCGCCGGCGGAGCGGCTTCGCGCCGCGGGCGTCGAGGTCTACGAATCGGTGTGATTCGCCTAAGTCCGCACGGTAGCAAGGGCATCGAAGGCCGAAAAGGTAACGTGCGGTTTGTGATCCGTTTGCGATCGTCTACTTGCCGCCCGCCAGGGCAGGCGCCATTTCCCTCCGCGTCACGCTTTTTGCCTGCTGACGCCGCGCAAGCTCTAGACGCCAGCGGGCCCCGCCCGAATCAATGGCCTTTCGTGCCCTGACCGCGGCCGCAGCCAGAGTCGGCTCGACCCCCGCGTGGCGCAGGCACAACGCGGCGGCATAAACCAGGGTGTCGCGAGCCGGTCCAGTCTCTCCTTCGAGAGCGGCGATGCCGATCCGCGCCGCCTCGATGGCGGGGTCTTCAGTAGACGCTTGGCTCTCGGAGAGCGGCACGCCGCGGGATACCTGCTCGATTCCGACTTCCCCGGGGGCGAACTCGAAGCGCGTGAGATCGGCTCCGTCAAAATATCCCCAGGCCTGCCCTGACTTGCGCAGCGAGGGCGCAACGGAGCCTTCCACGCCGCGCACGATCAGCGCCGAATCGAAACCGGCCTCGCGCGCGAGCAGGGTATAAATCTCCGGGTAGGCCGTGTGCACATAGCCGGCCAGCAGGTGGGTGCGCCCGCGCGCCCGCAGCGGCCCCGCGATTCGCTCCAGGGTCGAAAGCGCAGTGCGCTTGACCATCAGGCGCCTCAGCTCTTTGAGCCCGTCTAGCGCCGGGCAGTAGCGTGATTGATCGACATAGGCCCAGCCAACCGCCGGCTCGGCAAGGCGCTTTGCGGCCGCAGCGGGAGACAGATCCACGGCAACGCCGGCGGCGCGGAGCACCTGCGCGTGGGTCAGCCCGTACTTCGGCGCCAGGTAATCCGCGCCGTGAGACACCGCGGGCAGATTACAGGCGGCAAGCACCGCAGGCAGAAACGGGGTCACTGGAGACACGCGGGAGAAGCCGTCGTACTGATCCGACACATCCACCAGCTCGGGCACGTCGACCATCTCGCGGCAAGTAAATTCCGAAACGGCGTCCAGCAGTCCGAGGTTTTCCTGGTCGCTTTCCCGCTTCATACGCAGTGCGATCAGGAAGATTGCCGCCTGCACCGGGTGCGCGCTGCCTTCAAGCACTTCGCGCATACCCGCGCGGGCCTCGTTTCGCGTGAGATCCTTGCTCAGCTTCGGTCCGGTAGCGATACGCTGGATCAGCGTCGCCATCTGCGAAGGGCTTTTCGTTTGATCGTTCATAGTCTGAAGGCGCGATCTTGCCGCCGGCGAAGCATCGCAAGCCCCCGGGCCGGGCGCGTTGATCCGGGTCAAGCGGCGCCTGGTATAAACCGGGTGACGCAACCATTTCGGCGACCTGTTCCCGGCGCCTGATGGCTACACGCTGGCAATCGGGCCGTTTTCGTCCCCCGTTCGGACGTCCGACCGGACCGCCGCCGGACCCCGGTTTTCGGTATCCGCCGCTTGCCCGAACGGCTGGTTGGACAGGAGATCGTGGTGAAAATACATCCGCGTCACTCCTTTTCTATAATGAGTCAATGAAGCAACGCTTTGTTCACGAGACGGAACCCTTTGAGGGTGCCGCCACTCTTTTTAGATGGAGGGAACGGCGTGAACACCAAGGCGACGGCCCGCGAGACGGGCCATACCGATCTGTTCGAGAACCCGCTCGGGCTCTGCGGGTTCGAGTTCGTTGAATTCGCAGCCCCCGAACCCGCCGTCCTGGAGACGGTTTTTGCCGCTCTCGGCTTCACCCGAGTCGCCCATCACCGCTCCAAGGACGTGGACCTTTACCGTCAGGGGAAGATTAATTTCCTGATCAATCGGGAGCCGCGCAGCCTCGCCGATTACTTCGCCGACGAGCACGGTCCTTCCGCCTGCGGCCTGGCGTTCAGGGTTCGCGACTCCCATGCCGCTTATGAAAAGGCGCTGGAGCTCGGCGCCCAGCCCATCGACATCCCCACCGGGCCGATGGAGCTCAAGCTCCCCGCCATCAGCGGCATCGGCGGCGCGCCCATTTACTTAATCGATCGCTTCGAAGACGGCTTGGCCATCTATGACATCGACTTCCAGTGGATCGACGGCGTGGAGCTGCATCCGGAAGGCTGCGGTCTCGAGCTCATCGACCACCTCACCCATAACGTTTACCGTGGTCGCATGGCGCATTGGGCGCGCTACTACGAAAAGATTTTCAACTTCCGCGAGATCCGCTTCTTCGATATCAAGGGTGAATACACGGGCTTGACCAGCAAAGCGCTGACTGCGCCCGACGGACTAATTCGGATCCCGCTGAACGAAGAGTCGCAGAAGGGCGGCGGCCAGATCGAGGAATTCCTGCTGGAATTCAACGGCGAGGGGATCCAGCACATCGCTCTGTCGACGGAAGACATCTTCGATACCGTCGACCGCTTACGCGAGAACGGGCTCGAGTTCATGCCCAAGCCCCCGGACACCTACTACCAGATGCTCGAGGAGCGTCTCCCCGGACACGGCGAGTCGGTAGAGGAGCTGCAACAGCGCGGCATCCTCATAGACGGCACCACCGGAGCGGACGGCAACCGGCTGCTGCTGCAGATCTTCTCCAAAACGCTGCTCGGACCCGTGTTCTTCGAGATTATTCAGCGCAAGGGCGACGACGGATTCGGCGAAGGCAACTTCAAAGCCCTGTTCGAATCCATCGAGCGCGACCAGATCGAGCGCGGCGTGCTGAAGACAGAAGAGGCGAAGTCAGCGTCCGGCTGACAGCGAGAAGCGAGCGAACATGGCTTCCAGGCGATACATCTCCGCGACGCGCTCCGAGGGGAAAGCCTCCCGACAGGCTCACTGCGATCTGCCCGAAGGTACATTCGAGCGCGAGCTCAGCAAGGAAGGTTTCTACGGCCCCGCCACCATGATGTACCACACCCATCCGCCTACCGGATGGAGCAGCTGGGAGGGCCCGCTTCGACCGCGCGCTTTCGATCTCAACCGGATTGCCGAGCGAAACGCGTCTCCCATGGACGCCGCGCCGTTGCTGCACAACGCCGACTGCCGGATGCGTTACTGGCGCACGGACTCGCCCATGGACCATCTGATGCGAAACGCCGACGGCGACGACCTTCTGTTTCTTCATCGGGGCAAGGCTCAGCTCTATTGCGACTACGGACATCTCGAGATCGTGAAGGGAGACTACGTAGTGCTGCCCCGGTCCACCATGTGGCGCATCGAGCCACAAGAGCCCGTTGACATGCTCTTGATCGAATGCTCCGGCGGGACTTTCTATCTGCCGGAAAAGGGGATGCTCGGTAATCACGCCATTTTCGACCCCGGCATGCTGGACGCGCCGCGCATCGACGACGCCTTCGAGGCGCAGAAGGGTGAGAAGAAAACCGTCGTTCGGATCAAGCAGCGCAACACGTTGTCCACCGTCAGCTACCCGTTCAACCCGCTGGACGCGGTCGGCTGGCAGGGCAACCTTTCGGTGGTGCGACTGAACGTGAAGGATATCCGCCCGGTGACCTCTCACCGCTATCATCTGCCGCCGTCGGCGCACACCACTTTCGTCGCCAATGGCTTCGTGGTGTGCACCTTCGTGCCGCGCCCGTTCGAAACCGATCCGAAGGCGATGAAAATCCCGTTCTTCCACAATAACGACGACTACGACGAGGTGATCTTCTATCACGACGGCGAATTCTTCAGCCGGGACAACATCGATGCCGGCATGGTCACCTGGCACCCGGCGGGATTCACCCATGGTCCCCACCCCAAAGCGCTGGAGCGGATGTTCGAGCAGAAAAAAGCCATGACCGACGAGTACGCGGTAATGGTGGATTCCCGCAGACCGCTGGAGGCGGGTGAGGCTGCTTCGGCAGTCGAGGACACCGAGTACAGCAAGAGCTGGGTCGCGTCAGCGGGCGCGAAGCCTCCGCGCGCTCCGGAGGCTGCCGATTAAACTCCCGGACACCGGACCCGAGCACACATTTATATAGGACCCGGGGCCCGAGCGGCTTTTGAGCTCAGGTCGGGCCATCCACAAACCCGCATGCGAACCGGTTCGTGACCAAAGCTGACCCCACCAACGATCCAACGCTGCGTAGCTGGATCGAGAACGCCAACCGACCGGATTGCGACTTCCCCATTCAGAATCTGCCCTACGGGGTCTTCAGCACCAGAAACCATGACGCGCCGCGGGTGGGTGTTGCCGTTGGGGACCAGGTGCTGGATCTGGCGGCGCTCGAGTCCGAAGGCCTGATCGAAACCGGTAGCGACGAGCGGGTGTTTTCAAGGACTGCGCTCAATCCTTTCATGGCGCTCGGTGCTGATTCCTGGAGACGCGTGCGCGCACGCTTGAGCGTGCTGCTGTCTCAGGAAGAGTCTGCACTGCGGGACAACGCCAAGCTTCGAAAGAATGCGCTGGTCCCGATTTCCGACGCGATCCTTCATCGGCCCTTCGAGGTGAAGGGCTACACCGACTTCTACGCCTCCCGGGAGCACGCCACCAATGTTGGCACAATGTTTCGCGGTCCCGACAAGGCGCTGATGCCCAACTGGCTGCACCTTCCGGTGGCGTACAACGGGCGCGCCAGCACCGTGGTGGTGAGCGGAACCGACGTTCGTCGACCGTCCGGCCAGATCAAGCCGGAAGGATCGGAGGCACCCGTATTTTCTGCCTGCAAAAAGCTCGACTTCGAGCTGGAGATGGGTGCTGTGGTCGGCGTTGGAAATCCTATGGGCGAGCCGGTGACGGTCGAGCAGGCGCAGGAAATGATCTTCGGCTACGTGCTGCTCAACGACTGGAGCGCGCGGGACATCCAGATCTGGGAATATCAGCCGCTGGGACCGTTTCTCGCCAAGGTCTTCGCCACCACCATTTCGCCCTGGGTGGTGACCCGCGCAGCGCTGGAACCCTTTCGCGTACCGGGACCCGAACAGAATCCTTTACCACTACCCTATCTTCGCCAGTCGGAAGCGAAAAATTACGACATTCATCTTGAGGTCGCGTTTAAGCCGCAGAAGAGCGAGCACGCCACCACCATTACGCGAACCAATTTCAAGCACATGTACTGGTCCACTGCGCAGCAGCTTTGTCATCACGCCATCGGCGGCTGCGCCATGCAGACGGGCGATCTGTTAGGGTCCGGCACCATCAGCGGCGAAAGCAAGGACAGCTACGGCAGCCTGCTGGAACTCACCTGGAATGGCAAGACGCCCTTGAAGCTCGAAGGCGGCGAAACCCGAACCTTCCTCGAGGATGGCGATACCGTGACCTTCAGCGGCTGGGCGCAGGGCCGAAGCCATCGTGTCGGCTTCGGGGAGTGC
>JBFHVA010000109.1:0-11446 GCA_041589735.1 Gammaproteobacteria bacterium
CTCTTTTACCCCCTTCGCTTGGGCGGATAACCGAAGTAGCAAAGCAGGACCACTGTCCCGAAAAGGGTATAGACGGTGGTGAACAGCCACGGGGGTGCGACGTAATAAAGAAGCCTGGAAAGCCAGTAGCCGATGAAGCTCTGCCCCTGCGTCCATCCCGCCTCCCCGCCGCGCAGATGAAACTCGAGCAGCGTCAGTGGGCAGATGAGCCCGAGCCAGGCCTGGAGCACCACCACACCGATGGCAATCAGGTGAAGTTGGCGAAACAGCCTGTTCCTGGCCGAGGGCCAGCGCAACGCCCAGCCGAGCATCACATACACCTGGCCGAGCACCACAAAACCGACGAAGGCGACGTGCAAAACGAGCACTGCGTCCGCGGGCACGAACAGCGCTGGAGGCTCAGGATTCATGGGAGCACTCCGGACGGCTAGGCGCCGACTGTGGTTTCTTAGTCGCTCAGAAACTGTCGCTGGCGGCGAGCAGAGCCTCGGATAAAGTCTCGTAATCGTGGGTGACGACGAATTCGGGGGCGTCACGCATCACGTTCTCCGGGGGCCGGAAGAGCACGCCCGCATCGGCCTCGGCAAGCATGCTCAAATCGTTGTAGGAATCGCCCGCCGCAATCACGCGGTAGTTCAGCGACTTGAGCGCGCGGACCGCTTCACGCTTGGGATGCTCCTGCCGCAGGATGTATCCCGAAATTCGACCGGCGCCGTCTATCTTCAGCCGGTGGCAAAACAGCGTCGGCCAGGAAAGCTTTTCCATCAGCGCCCCTGCGAGCTCGTAGAACGTATCCGAGAGAATGATCACTTGAAATCGGGTTCTCAGCCAGTCGAGAAATTCCCGCGCGCCCTCGAGCGGTTCCAGCGACTCCGCAACATGCTTTAGATCGTCGAAACGGATATTTTTCCGATCGAGTTCGCTGATACGCTGCCGCATGAGCTGATCGTAGTCGGGGACATCTCGCGTCGTAGCGCGCAGGCTATCGATGCCGGTCTTCTCCGCCAGATCGATCCAAATCTCCGGTACCAGCACCCCTTCGAGATCGAGACACACCACGTGCATCGCAGTTTCCTGTGAATGAATAGCGTTCTACTACTCGGGTCTTGCCGGCCTAAAAGCGCGCAGCCATGAGATCGACGGCAATGCAGTGCCCCGAAGTCTGTTAGCCAGGATTTCTTCAGCTGTTCGGCGCGCCGTACTGCTCGCGAAGTTCACGGCGCAAAATCTTACCCACGTTGCTCTTTGGCAACTCGGAGGCGAAGGTAATATAGCGCGGACACTTGTAGTTGGTCAGGTTCTTCTTGCAGTACTCCCTGAGCTGCTCCTCTGTAAGCGCAGGATTTTTCTTCACTACGACCAGCTTGACTACTTCACCGCGGCTTTCATCGGGAACGCCGATGGCGCCGACCTCGAGCACGTCCGGATGGGCCGCCACCACGTCCTCCAGTTCATTGGGATAAACGTTGAACCCCGAAACCAGAATCATGTCTTTCTTTCTGTCCACGATTTTCACGAAACCGCGCTCGTTGATGGTCGCCATATCGCCGGTGTAGAACCAGCCGTCCGCGTCGATACTCTTGGCCGTTTCCTCAGGCCGCTGCCAGTAGCCCTTCATCACCTGGGGACCGCGGACACAGAGTTCACCGGGCTCGTTGAAAGCCAGATCTTTTTTGTTCTCGTCGCGCACACAGACCTCTGTGTTTGGCACCGGGAGGCCGATGCTCCCGGAAAACTCTTCCAGATCCAGCGGGTTGATACATACGGCGGGCGAAGTTTCCGTGAGGCCGTAGGCTTCAATCAGCGTGGTGCCGGTAACTGACTTCCATCGCTCGGCGACGCTGCGCTGCACCGCCATGCCCCCGCCAATTGAAATTCGCAGCTTGGAGAAATTCAGATTCTCGAATCCCGGCGTGTGCAAGAGGCCGTTGTACAGCGTATTTACTCCCGTAATACAACTGAATTTAAAACCTGATAACTCCTTTACAAATCCTTTCATGTCGCGAGGGTTGGTGATAAGAACGTTCCTCCCCCCGTTACGCATAAAAACCATGCAGTTAGCGGTGAGCGAAAAGATGTGGTAGAGCGGAAGGGCGGTAATGACGATATCGGGCTCGTCCGGATCAGTGAAAGGTTTGAGCCATGCTGCGGCCTGTTCCACGTTGGCGACAATGTTTCTGTGGGTAAGCATGGCACCTTTGGCCACGCCGGTGGTGCCGCCGGTGTACTGTAGAAACGCAACGTCGTCGCCGTTTACCTTCACCGGGGTGAAATTCAGCCCCTCCCCTTCCTGGAGCGCCGACTTGAAGGTGATGGCATTTGGAAGGTGATAGCCGGGCACCAGATGCTTCACGTACTTCACCACCAGGTTTACGATCGCACCCTTGAGCGGCGGCAGCATGTCGCCCATGCGGGTGACAATCACCGTTTTCACCGGAGTTTCGTCGATGCAGCTCTCGAGCACATGGGCGAAGTTTTCCACGATTACGATGGCAGTGACGCCTGCATCGCTGAGCTGGTGTTTGAGCTCGCGAGGCGTGTACAGAGGGTTGGTATTGACCACCACGAGTCCGGCCCGCAGCGCTCCGAACAGTGCAATCGGGTACTGCAGCAGGTTGGGCATCATGATGGCAAGGCGGTCGCCTTTGTTGAGTCCCGCTTTTTTCTGAAGGAATGCCGCAAATGCCCTGCATTTATCGTCCAGCTCCGCAAAGCTGATGCTCTGGCCGAAGTTCTCGAACGCCGAACGCTCGGCGAAGTGCACGGCGCTGTCGTCGAATATGGCGTTGATGGAGGCATAAGCGTCCGGGTTGATCTCGGCCGGAACGCCGTCCGGGTAGCTCGTGAGCCAGACCTTTTCCATCTTCTTCTCCCAAATCTGACGGGCCTCCCACACGGACGCGCAAATCTGCGACCATCTGAATGGAAGCCCCCTCGTCCGGTGGCCCTCCGGCGGCGTTGAATTCCGTCCGCGGACGGCGCACCATTTCCCGCGGTTTGAGTCCCAATCTGGCGCATCGCAGCGCCGGCCCGTATCGCGGTGTAGGCATAACATGCCGCAATCCCAGGGAGGCGACAAGCAGGTGTTTTATTCCTTGAAACGTTCCGACCGGGGTTCAGACACCCGGCAGCGTGTAATTGCGTCCCCAGGTCCGGTCCGAGGGAGGGCTTACGCCGGGGCACTGCTCGCCGCCGCGCTGCTCACGAGCTTGGCCGCTTCCGCCGCGGAAGTGGCTGGTGTGAAGTTCGAGGACAGCGCCCGAGTGGCGGACGGCGAGCCGGAACTGGTGCTCAACGGCGCCGGGGTGCGCACCAAGTTTTTCGTCAAGGTCTACGCGGCGGGCCTTTATTTAGCGCAAAAAGCCGACTCTACCGACGCGGTGCTGTCGATGCCCGGGCCCAAGCGGGTCCGAATGCAGTTTATTCACAGCGAAGTCAGCGCGGACAAAATCCGCTCCGGGTGGACAGACGGGTACAAGGCTAATCATTCCGAGGCGGAAGTTGCCGCCATCCAAGGCCAAATCGACCAGTTCAACGCCCTGTTTCCGACCCTGAAGGCCGGCGACGTGGTGGATGTAGACTACCTGCCCGAACGTGGCACTGCGGTAATATTGAACGGCAAGACGCAGGGAATCATTCCGGGCGAGGATTTTTACCGGGCCACATTGAAGATCTGGCTCGGCGACTCGCCGGCGCACTCGGGGCTAAAAAAAGCCATGCTGGGCGAGGGCTGAGGGATTGAATGGACGTTTTTATCCCTTGCAAATACGGCAAAATACAATTAATTTCAAAGGCTTATAAAAACCGCTCAAACAAAGATTCCACAATCAGGTCCGGCGCCACGGCAGGCCGGCCATAGAAAAACAAAGGGGAGAGAGATGAAAAAATCACATGTCAGCCATCTGATGGCGTTCATTCTTGCAGGCGCGGTCTCCGGCTATGGGGCACAAGTATCGGCCGCCGGCTTCGCCATCATCGAGCACAGCGCCAAAGGGCTCGGCAGCGCCTTCGCCGGTGGTGCCGCAAGCGCCGACGATCTGAGCACGGTGTGGTTCAATCCGGCCGGCATGACCCGGATTGAGGGCACGCAGATGGAAGCCGCGGGACACATTATCGTGCCTTCGTCGGAGTACAGCGACGGTGGTTCAACCATTAATCCATTGGTTGCCCCGCCAGGTACGCCGCTTCCAGGCGGTCCTACCAAGGACGCAGGCGTCGCTGCGTTCGTGCCAAATTTCTATTACGTGCGTGAGCTCATGCCGAGTCTCAAGTTCGGCCTCGGTGTCAACGCACCGTTTGGCCTAAAGACTGATTATTCAGAAGGCTGGGTGGGCCGCTATCACGCCATCAGCTCCGCGCTTAAAACCGTCAATATCAATCCGGGCCTGGCCTACAAATTCAGTGGCGGGCTTTCGGTGGGTTTTGGCTTGAGTGCCCAGTACATCGAGGCGAGGCTGACCAACGCCGTCGATAAATCCACCGTTTGTTTAGGATCCCCCGCGGCCGCGGCCTGTCCTGGACTTGGGCTAGTTACACCGGCGTCAACAAGTACGGATGGAAGTATCGATTTCGAAGGCGACGACATAAGCTACGGCTATAACATTGGCTTGCTCTACGAGTTCACACCGGGTACTCGTGTTGGCGTAAACTGGCGTTCCAAGATCTCACACACTCTTGAAGGCGACGCCGACTTCTCCAACACAGCGGATCTGGCAGGATTATTTGGTACCGGTGCGTTTACCGACCAAGATGTGACGGCGAAAGTAACTCTTCCAGAGTCGCTTTCGATCAGCGGCTACCATGAGCTCAACTCGAAGGTCGCGCTGATGGCGGACGTTACCTGGACACGCTGGAACCGCTTCGAGCAGCTGGTGATCAACTTCGAGGGCGGCCACCCGCAGAACGTAACCCCCGAGGAATGGACCAACTCAATACGCGTATCAGCGGGCGCGAGTTACGTGTACAACGATCGCTGGACGTTTCGCGGCGGCGTGGCCTATGACGAAGAGCCGATCCCGAATAAGAATCTACGCACACCACGCATCCCCGGAGACGACCGCATATGGGTGGCCATTGGGGCAAGTTACCAATACTCCGATAAATTAAGTTTCGACGTCGGATACACCCATCTGTTCGTCGACGACGTGCCCATCGACAACGTGGAGGTCAACACCGGTCACAGATTGGTGGGAGAGTACGAAGCGAGTGTGGATATTCTCAGCGCTCAGTTGAATTACCGATTCAAGTAGCCGCTGTCCATCGATAAAAAAAAACCCCGCCTGGCGCGGGGTTTTTTTATATTCAATCCAGAAACAGATCGGTGAGAAGCTTTCCGCCGGGCTTGACCGCGTAACTGTCCAGATCGCCGATACCTTCTTCCTTCAGCACTTCGTCGTCGATGAAAAAATTGCCCGTGCAGGTTTTGCTTTCGCGGCTCAAAATGGCGTGCGCCGCGTCGGCAACGATTTCCGGCTTTCTACACGCCGCAGGATCCACGCCAGGAATCATGGCCAGCGCCGCGGTCAGGATCACGGTGCGCGGCCACAGCGCGTTGACCGCGATGCCGTCAGATTTGAGCTCCTCGGCCATGCCCAGCACGCACATGCTCATGCCGTACTTGGCCATGGTGTAGGCGCAGTGGTCCTTGAACCAGCGCGGGCTCATGTCGAGCGGCGGGGCAAGGTTGAGAATGTGGGGGTTGTCGCTTTTCTTCAGATGAGGAATACACGCCCGGGAAGTCGCGAAGGTGCCGCGCACGTTAACGCCGAACATGAGATCGAAGCGCTTCATGGGCGTATCCAGGGTGCGGGTAAGGCTGATGGCGCTGGCGTTGTTCACCAGCACGTCGATACCGCCGAAATGTTCCACCGCTTTTGTTACCGCGGTCTCGATTTGATCCTCGTGGCGAATGTCAGCTTCGATGGCCAGCGCCTTTCCGCCGGCGGCCTCCATATCCGCGGCGGCGGTATGGATGGTTCCGGGCAGTTTCGGGTGTGGCTTTGCGGTCTTGGCGACGATGACCACGTTGGCCCCATCCGATGCGCAGCGCAGCCCAATGGCGTGTCCGATGCCGCGGCTGGCACCGGTGATGAATAGAGTCTTTCCTTTCAAGCTGGGCATCGGCATTGCTCCTCGGTACGCATACAAAATGGTGATTCCCGCTGACGCGGGAATCTTATTGAACTACTGGATCCCCGCTCCCCGCTTTCGCGGGGACGAGTTTCGCGGGGATGACGACTTGTGATATTTGAGGGAACGGCAGTCACGAAATGCACTCGATCGATGTTTTATTGAAACTGAAGGAATCGAGGGGATAACGTCGAGCCTCTGGAAACTTGTCTTTGCCAAAGCGGTGGACGGCAACAAATTCGTCATCCCCGCGCAAGCGGGGAGCCAGTAGAAAAAGACTTCATTAATGCAGCGGTTCCGACTCTTCCATCCTCCGCGATTAAGGCAACGTTCGAGAAGCACACGCGCAAGCGGTTCTCAGCGCTTACTGCTTGTTAACGGTGAAAATCGGGCTTTCGCTTCTCCACAAACGCACGCACGCCCTCTTCGAACTCCGCGCCTTTGACCCCTTCGATGAAGCGCGCCTCCTCGGCTTTGAGCTGCCCCTCCAGAGTCGAGCTTAACGATTCATTGAGCAGCGCCTTGGCCCCGGCGAATGCTTTTGACGGGCCATTCGCAAGTCGGGCGGAAAGCGCGCCGACGGCTTCCTTAAGCGCATCCACCTCGGCCACCTGATTGACCAGCCCCATTTGCAGCGCCTCCTTGGCGCCGAAGCGATCGGCCAGCAGCACCAGAGCCGATGCGCGCTTCAAGCCCACCAGGCGCGGCAGAAACCAGGTGCTGCCGCCGTCCGGGGTAATCCCAAGTCTGCTGTAGGCGAGACTGAAGACCGCGTTATCGGCGGCTATGGCGAGATCGCAAGCCGCCACCAGGCTGACCCCGAATCCCGCGCAGGCGCCTTCGACGCAGGCGACCACCGGCTTGGGCGCGTTTCTTATGTTGCGTATGGCGCCGTGGACGACCTCGATCACTTGGGCGACAGCGCCTGCACGCTCTTCTTCCGACAGAGAAAGGCACTGGTAGAAATAGCCGATGTCACCGCCGGCCATGAAGTTACCACCGGCGCCGCGGATGAGCACGCAGCGGACATCATTGTTTTCAGAAAGCGCGGCGGTGGACGCCTCCAGCGCAGCGGCCATTTCCTGGTTGAGGGCGTTGAGCGCCTTGGGCCGGTTGAGCGTAAGCGTCGCAACGCCGTTTTCGACGGAAGTGATAATCGGATCGGACATGTCGATTAAGTGATTAGTGATTAGTGAATGGTGGCCCAGAGCACGTGACGCACCGGAATATTTCGATCTCCGGCAATCGACACACGCTATACGAGATACAAAAGACGGTCATTTCGTCGAGGCGCTGCGTCTCGCCGTCCCCCAGCGCAACGCCATAGGTCAACCTCTCTAAAACGCCTCGTCGTCGAATGCCATAGTGGATTCACCGCCTGCCATGATTCCGGAAAACAGCGCTCCGGTCTGCGGCAGCAGACGATCCATGAAGAACCGCGCAGTGTCCACTTTGGCGCGATAGAAGCGGCCGTTGTCTCCGTCGATATGCGGCAGGGAAATCTCCGCCATTCGAGCCCAAAGATAAGCGAACGCAACCAGCCCGAACAGCCGCAGGTAATCGCACGCTACCGCCGCCGCCTCATCGGGGTCTTTCAATCCCTTTTGCGCCACCGCAGCCGTTGCCCGCTGCAGCCGGCCGAAGGCCTTGGCCAGTGGTTCGATAAACGGGGCAAGAGCCTCGTCGTCCGCGTGCTCCTCGATATATCGGGACACGGGATGGAAGAACTGTTTCAGGTATCGCCCCATATGGGCCGGCAGCTTGCGGCCGATGAGATCCAGGGCCTGCACGCCGTTGGTGCCCTCGTAAATCTGGCAGATGCGTGCGTCACGCACATACTGTTCCATGCCATTTTCGCGGATGTAGCCGTGACCACCCAGTACCTGCACGCCCAGGTTGGCGACGTCGCTGCCGAGATCCGTGAGCATGGCTTTGAGCACCGGCGTGAGCAAAGAGACGAAATCATCGGCGTCCGTGGCCGCCTGGGTGTCCTCGTGGCGCTTAGAAACGTCCAGCTTGGCCGACACCCATGCTACCAGCGCGCGGGCGCCTTCGGTGTAGGCGCGCATGGTGAGCAGCATGCGACGCACGTCCGGGTGCACCAGGATGGGATCCGCAGGCTGGTCCGGATGCGCTGCGCCCTTGAGCGCCCTGCCCTGCAGGCGTTCGCGAGCGTAGCTGCTTGCGCCCTGATAAGCGCTTTCGGCGATGCCGAGTCCCTGAACGCCAACAGCGATCCTGGCGGCGTTCATCATGGTGAACATGGCCCGCATGCCCTTGTTGGGTTGTCCCACCAGATATCCGGTGGCCTCGTCGAAGTTGAGCACGCAGGTGGCCGACGCCTTGATGCCCATCTTGTGCTCGATGCCGGAGCACATGACGCCGTTACGCGGTCCCGGCTCGCCTTCGTCGTTGGGCAGGAACTTGGGCACCAGGAACATGCTGATCCCTTTGATACCCTCGGGCGCATCGGGCGTCCGCGCCAGAACCAGATGAACGATGTTGTCGCTGAGATCGTGCTCGCCAGCAGAGATGAAAATCTTGGTGCCGGTTAGCTTGAAGCTTCCGTCACCGTTCTTGACCGCGCGCGTCTTGATCAGGCCCAAATCGGTTCCGCAGTGCGGTTCGGTGAGACACATGGTTCCGGTCCAGGATCCGTTTACCAGCTTCGGAAGGTAAGTGCGCTTCTGTTCATCAGTGCCATAGGAGTGAATGGCGTGGTAGGCGCCCAAGCTCAGACCTGGATAAATGCCGAAGGAAAGATTGCTCGAGCACACCATTTCCTGCACCGCGTTGGCAACCGTGTTGGGTGCGTCCTGTCCGCCGAAGTCGGGATCGCCAGTCAGCGCAGTCCATCCGCCGTGGGCGAACTCGCTATAGGCTTCCTTGTAACCTTTCGGCGTTCGAACAACCCCGTTTTCGTAATGGCAGCCTTCCTCGTCGCCAGAGCGGTTCAAAGGAAACAAGATCGTTTCGCACAGCTTACCGGCCTCTTCCAGGATAGCTGCCACCAGGTCGGCGGAAAACTCCGCGTAGCCGGGCAACGAATCCAGGTCCTCGTCGGCAAGCAGCTCCGTGAGCACGAAGCGCATATCTTCAACTGGGGCTTTGTATGTGAGCATTTTTTAGCGATACGTAATCTGTGGCGCGTGAATCAAAGTTAATCTAAACCCGCATCCGCGGCGCACTGGCGCACAATTGATTAAAGCAGTCCGCTCAGCAGGCACAAGTTTCAATTCGCTTACTAGTTTCTCAGCGGCTTTCCCGTCTCCAGCATGTGCTCCATCCGTGCCAGCGTGCCGGGGTGGCGAATGAGCGACATGAAGGCGCTGCGCTCGAGCTCCAGAATCGCGTCTTCGCTCAGGCTTTCGGTGAAGTCCGTGTCACCACCGCTCAGGACTTCGGCCAGCGCGCCGGCCACCACCTCGTCGTGGGGTGTGGCTTTACCGAGCTTGCGAAAGCCCTCCACGGCCATTTTCATGGCTGCCTCGGCTGTGGGCCCCGGCAGTGAAAGCTCGCCCACGTTCGGCGGCGTGTAATTCTCGGATAAAGAAAGTGCGCGCTCCTTTGCCGCTGCCAGCACCCGCTCGCGGTTCATAACCACGCCATCGTCGGGACGCAGATAGAGGTGGTCTTTGGCCTCGACCGCGGACTTCGCCACCGTCGCCATGCTGATGGTCTCGAAGGCCTTGATCACCGGCGGCATCGGTCCGCCCGCCCGCTTCGGATCGGCGCTCGCCCGCACCAGCATTTCTCTGCAGCCGCCCCATCCAGGAATCAGGCCGACGCCCACTTCCACCAGGCCCATGTAGGTCTCGGCGTGGGCCTCCACCGCGTCGCAGTGGAGCAGCACCTCGCAACCGCCGCCCAGCGCCATGCCCGACGGCGCGCCGACCACGGGAAACGGCGCGTGCTTGAGTGCGCGGTAAGCTTCCTGGCCCAATCGCACCATGTTCTCGATCTCACCCCAGGCGGCCATGTTGGCGGCGTACAGCGCGAGTCCGAGGTTCGCTCCGACGGAAAAGTTGCTTGCCTCGTTGTGAATGACCAGCGCCTTGAAGCGCCCGGGAACAATTTCGACCGCCTTTTTGATCATCGCCATCACGTCGGGGTCCAGCGCGTTCATCTTGCTGTGGAACTCGAGGCAAAGCACGCCGTCGCCAATGTCCCACAAGCTCGCGGATCCGTTCTTCGCCACCGGCTCGCTACCGAGCTTGATGTCTGAAAGCAGCAGCACGCCCGGAGCGCGCTCGAGCGCACGGTGTTTGCCGTCAGTGCCAAGGTATTCGATGTGGCCGTCGGCAACGCGATAGAAGCTGCCGTCGCCGGCGTGTTCTACCAGCGCCGGTACGTCCATACCGTCCGCTTTAAGGCGATCCGCGAACCACGCGGCGCCCAGTTGATCGATAAGCTCGAAGGGACCGTGCTTCCAGTTGTAGCCGAGCTTCATGGCGTCATCGACGGCGACGATGTCGTCGGCGATTTCGGGCACCAGGCTCGCGGCGTAATGCAACGTTTTTGCCAGCACCCGCCAGGCGTACGTTCCTGTTTTGTCCTCCTCAGTGACCAGCGCGCGCAGGCCGCCGCTCTTGGACGCTTCGACGCTCGCCGGCGTGACCTTTTTCGCCTCCCGGTATTCTCCGGAAGCAAGATCGAGCGCCTCTTTCACCCGCTTGCCGCCCTCGCGGTTCAGGCGATAAAAGCCGCCCTTGCCCTTACGCCCGGTGTAGCCGTCGGCGATCATCTTCTCGATCAGCGGCGGCGTGCAGGCGTACTCGCGAAACGCGTCCTCCTGTGAGAGCGTTTCATCCAGACTCTTGAGGATATGCGGCATCAGATCAATGCCCACCAGATCCAACAGTCCGAACACGCCGGTTCGCGGAATGCCCATGGGCTTGCCCACCACGGCGTCGGCTTCCTCCACGCTGACGCCAAGCGCCATGGCTTCCGCCACCGCCACCTGCAGCCAGTAGATACCGATGCGGTTGCCGATGAATCCGGGAGTATCTTTGCAATCCACGACCCCCTTTCCCAGCATGCGGTCGCAGAATTCGCGCACCGTTTGCGCTGTTTTCGCTTCGGTTTCAGGTCCCGTCACCAGCTCAAGCAACCGCATGTAGCGCGGCGGGTTAAAAAAGTGGGTGATCAGAAAATCCCGTCGAAAACTCTCCGGCATGCCCTCGGTCAGCCGGGCCATGGGAATCGTGGAGGTGTTGGACGAGACCACCGCGCCGGGTTTGCGAACCGCGTCCACCTTTTTATAAAGGTCACGCTTGACGTCGAGTCGCTCGATGACCGCCTCGATGATCCAGTCGGC
>JBFHVA010000110.1:0-11250 GCA_041589735.1 Gammaproteobacteria bacterium
AACGCCGCGCTCGAATCCATTTTCAGGAATCGTGATCCCTCTTATGGGGTAGTGGTCGTGGACATATCCGATCCGGACAGAATTACATGGGCCGGCATTCGTCCGGATACGAAGCAGAACCCCGGTAGCGTTGGAAAAATTTTGACCATGATTGGACTGTTCGATGCTCTGGCCCAGGCATTCCCGGAAACCGAAAACCGCGCCCGAATACTGCGCGAAACCGAGGTAGATGCGGGCGACTGGGTCCTCGGGTCAAGCAACGATGTACCGCACTTCGACGCCGCCACCGGATTCAATCGCTTCGGTCCGGTGCAACCCGATAATCGACTGCGATTGTCGGAGTGGGTCGATCACATGATCTCTCCCTCGGCAAATGCCGCCGCGAGCGTGGTGTGGCGGGAGGCAATTCTCATTCGGCACTTCGGTTCCGAATACCCCGTTGGAACGGAACGCGCCGACGCGTTTTTCCGCGACACTTCGAAACAAAAGCTCACCAGTCTTGGGTTGGGCGTTATCCGAGATTCGTTACAGCGCGCTGGGATCAACGTTCAAGATATTCAGCAGGGTTCGCTTTGGACTCGAACCGGAAAGACGCGCGTGCCAGGCACGAATTCTTTTGCAACCCCGAGAGAGCTCGCGCGGATCATGTTCCGGCTGGAGCAGGGCCGACTCGTAGATCCATGGTCCAGCCTGGAGATGAAGCGCTATCTCTACATAACCAAGCGCCGCTATCGCTACGTTTTCGCGCCGGAGCTGCATGATGCCGCCGTGTACTTCAAAAGCGGCTCGTATTACGGCTGTAAAGAGGAAGCAGGATTTAAATGTCGCAAGTACATGGGAAACGTGCGCAATCTCATGAACTCAATAGCCATCGTCGAGTCCCCCGCAAGACCGGCGATGCAAGCCGACGCGCCTGGACGACGTCAGACCCGCTATATCGTATCCTTGATGTCCAACGTGTTACGGGTGAACTCCGCCTGGGACCATTCCAGAATGGCCGTGGCTATTGATAAAGCGGTAAGGACCCGCGGGGAAGTCGAGGTAAAGGAAAAAGCGGGTGAGGCTGAGATGAAGGCGGCCGGAGAAGGCTGAGCGGGTAAGCTTGACTAATTCAGGGATATTTCATGCGAGCAACGGTCTGCCACTCGGTAATGAATCTTCAGCGCGGGAATTCTAACGTGGCGCCGGATCTCTATCGCTGTCTCAGCAGCTTGCGCACAGTACCGCGCGGCAACTGTTGCCAGACGCGCTCGTGCAGGTAGTAAACAATCGTCTTCACAAACGGCTCGAGAGCCGCAATAGCAAAGGAGACGCCAAAGTCGCCGGTCACAGAATAGGCCAGTATGCCGGTCGTGAGTGTGCCCACGATGCGGTAGGTGATGGCCTTAAGCACGCTGCGAAGGTGCGACTCCCTGAGGTCTTTATCTGCGTTCATGACAATAGTCCTGCGCCATCCGATTGTGCGGGCCCAGAATCGTGACGAAAATCTTAATCCCGAGCTGTTTAACAATCGACTGGTCGCCTCCATAGGGGTTTGAAGAACATGAAAAAGCCGACTATGCAGGACACAGCCTCTGTCGACAGCGTGCTTATCGACGAGTTGGCCAACTGGCTCATGGCGAAGGCGCTTGGAGAAACCAGTATCGAAGAGCTTTTCCGAGGATGCTGCGAGCGTATGAACGCTGCGGACGTTCCGGTCATCAGGGGAAGCCTCGGCTTTCGCACGTTGCACCCCTTGTTCCGGGCTATCTCGCTGGTATGGCGGCCGGGTCAGCCAATCGAGATCGTGGAGCACCCGCACGGTCCAGTGAGGCCGGATTTCCGGCAGAGTCCCCACTACTACATGCTCCAGAACGGAGTTCCGCTTCTCCGGCGGCGACTCGAAGGAGATTCCGCGACGCTGGACTTTCCGGTGCTCGCCGAGTTCCGCCAGGCGAAGGCGACCGACTACCTTGCCTATGCGATCGCATTCGGTGACCCGAACCCCCAGCTCGACCGGCTTCAAAGCGACGGCGTGATCGGATCCTGGTTGTGCAAGCGAGAGGGCGGCTTCAGTGAGGCGGACATCCGCGTTTTGCGCCGCGTTCAGCAGCGCCTCGCGGTCGCCTGCAAAGTTGGCATCAAGACTCAGATCGCCAAGAATATTCTCGATGCTTATCTCGGGCCCGAAACCGGCCGCCGAGTCTACGAGGGAAAGATCAGCCGCGGCAGCGGAGAGAATATCCACGCGGTAATATGGTTCAGCGATCTGCGCGGATCTACGGAACTCTCAAAGGAATTATCCACCGAGGAGTTCCTGGGCGTACTGAACGCTTTCTTCGAGTCCGTGGCCGACGCGGTGCTCGATGGTGGCGGTGAAGTCCTGCGCTTCATCGGCGACGCCATGCTTGCCATATTTCCAATGCAACGACACAGCGTCAACGATCCGCGTGATTGTCCGGAGCACCGCGCCGCCTGCGGTAAAGCCATGGCCGCCGCCCACGACGCGATCGAACGTATGAAAAAGCTGAACGAGGCCAGGGCCGCAAAATCCGAGAAGCCCATTGGCTACGGAATCGGTCTTCATGTGGGTGACGTGATGTACGGCAATATCGGCGTGCCCCGACGGGTCGAATTCTCGGTGGTGGGCCATGCCGCCAATCACGCCGCCAAGCTGGAATCTCTTTGCAAGTCGCTGAACGTTCCTTTGCTGGTATCGCGACAGTTCGCGGAGATTCAGCGCGAGGATTGGTCGGAACTCGGTGAGCATATCGTAGACGGCACAGACCCGCAGCGGGTCTTTACTCTGGCTGGGTTGGCAAAAGAAACGCCCTGAAGACGAAGCCGATGCGACGGAGATCCTCGGCGCGGATCTTCATTTAGGCGCTCAGAGGAATCGTGGATAGAGGTTGCGACCCCGCGCGCCAGGGCTTCGCGGTGCCGGTTTGACAACGGTCGGTGAAATCTCTCACTCTTGCCCCGTTGCCGCGCCTGGCGGCGACACTCGCCCCGGGCAACCGGTCGATATAAGAAGAGGGGTGCCCGTCCGGGCCCCTATCTGGAGGTGATCCCATGAAGAAGCGAACTTTCCTCGCGGCCGCCGCCGCACTCGCCACTGCGCTTGCCGTGGCCCCCGCGGCGCAGGCGCAGGATATGAAATTTTTCCGTATCGGCACCGGCAGCGCCGGCGGCACCTACTTTCCCATCGGCGGCGTGATTGCCAACGCGATCTCGAACCCGCCCGGCTCCCGTCCCTGCGACAAGGGCGGCGCCTGCGGTGTCCCGGGATTGGTGGCCATTGCGGTCTCGACCAACGCCTCAGTAGCCAACGTCAACGCCATCCAGGCGGGTCAGCTGGAAGCGGGACTTTCCGGCGCGGCGACGATTTACGAGTCCTACAACGGCGTCGGCAAGTTCGAAGGCAACCGCAAAGACAAAATCCGCGTGATTGCCAACCTTTTCCCTGAGGACATGCACCTGGTGCTGCCGAAAGGCTCGGCCCTTGGATCATTGAAAGATCTCAAGGGCAAGCGGGTCGGCATCGCGCAGGCCGGATCCGGGACCCAGGTCGCGGTGCTGCGGATCCTCAATCACTACGGCATTTCCCGCGACGATATCAGCGCGGCCGAGCTCAACAACTCCCAGAGCGCCGAGCGCATCGCCGACGGACAGCTGGACGCGTACTTTTACGCCATGGGTACGCCTTCATCTGCGCTGGTTCAGCTCGGAAGCACCCGCGGTTTCGAACTCTACAAGTTCACCGAAGCCGAGCGCGACGCGATTCACAAGCTGATCCCCTACTACGTTCATTCAGAGATCGGCCCGGGCACCTACGAAGCGGTGAATTACACCGTCCCCACCATCGCGGTGAACGGGCAGCTCGTGACCAGCGCCGACCAGCCAGACGACCTGGTGTACGAAATCACCAAGGCACTGTGGAATAACAACACGCGCAAATTGCTGGATAACGGGCATCCCAAGGGCAAGGTGATCACGCTTGATACGGCACTCAAAGGCGTGCTGACTCCGCTGCACCCGGGGGCGGAACGCTTCTATCGCGAAAAGGGGCTAATCAAGTAAGTTTCGCGAGCGCTGTTCGCACCGCAGTTTAGAAGAAATCGGCCGCCCGGGCGCACGGATCCGGGCGGCCGGGCCCTGCCTTTTCCGGTCTCTCTTGGATCGGGAGGAGCCAAGATGAGCAAGATCAACATCGAGGTCGACGCCAAGTCGCTCGAGGAGCTCGAGCGCCAGTACGACACCGCACTTGCAACCCGGCCGTTGGCCGTCTGGCTATCCCGTTTTGTTTTCGTCTTCTCTATAGGATTTGCCGCCTACCACTACATTACGGCGGGCACCGGCGTCCCGGTGGACTACTGGCACATGGGCGTTCACCTGACCGGTGTTCTTCTCCTTATATATATCGGGTTCCCGTTCTTTCACCGTCACTCCGAGTTGACGGAGCTTCACGAACCATCGTTGTGGCGCATCGGCAACGTGCCGCTCTACGACTGGCTGTTGGCAATCAGCGGGATAATCCCTGCGCTTTATATCGGCGCCACCTGGCATGGCGTGGACCTGACGTTCCTTGGTATCGACTATCAGCTCATCGATCAGTCCATGCGCCAGGGCAATCCGGCGCCGCCCGACATCGTCATGGGAACGATGCTAATCATCGTGCTGCTGGAGGCCGTGCGGCGCACGCTCGGACCCATCGTCCCCATCATCATTCTCGTGTTCACCTGCTTCGCTCTTTTCGGACCGTATATGCCCTTCGACATCCTCAAGCATCCGGGCGTCGACTGGCCGCAGTTCATCAACAACATGTATTTCCCGTCGGAAGGGATTTACGGCGTCACTCTTTGGGTGGTTTCCACCGTGGTGTTTCATTTCGTGCTGTTCGGCGTGCTCGCGCAGCGCATGGGTCTTGGCCAGTTTTTTGTCGACGTGGCGACGGTGATCGCCGGGCGTTACGTCGGTGGTCAGGCCAAGGTGAGCGTGGTGTCGTCTGCTTTCTTCGGCACCATCTCGGGTTCCTCCATCGCCAACACGGTTTCCACCGGCTCGCTCACCATTCCCAACATGAAACGCATGGGTTATCCCGGCCACTTCGCCGGCGGGGTGGAGGCGGCCGCCAGCGCCGGCGGGCAGATCACGCCGCCCATAATGGGCGCGGCCGCATTCATCATGGCGGAGTTTCTCGAAGTCCCCTACACCACCATCGTGCTTGCCGCCGCGGTCCCCGCCGCCATGCACTACATCGGTGTGCTCTCTCTGGTGCACTTCGAGGCCAAGCGACTGGGTTTACGAGGGATGCCGCCCGACGAGATACCGAAGCTTTGGAATGTAATAAAGGTCGGCTGGCCCACGGCGCTGCCGCTGTTCGTGCTTATTTATGTTTTATTCAGCGGTTTCACGCCGTACATGGCTGCCTTCTGGGGAATTACCACTGCGCTGATAGTCGGATTTCTCAACCCGCGCCACCGCATGTCGATTATGGACGTGGCCGAGGGCTGTATCGTGGGTGTGCGCTACGCGCTGGCGGTGGGGGCAGTATGCGCCGCCATCGGTATCGTTGTCGGAGTGGTCAACACCACCGGTCTCGGCTTTCGCCTCGGGTTCATGGTGACGAATGGGGCAACGGAAATCGCGGAAACGTTTTTCCCGCTGATCTCCTGGATACCGATTGCCGACTTTCAGGTGAGCGGTCTGACGTTGTTCGTTTCCCTGGTGCTGATTGCGATTACCTGCATACTCATGGGCGCGGGTTTGCCTACAACCGCGCTGTACATCATGCTCGCCACGGTGGCACAGCCGGCGCTGGCTGCTCTCGGTGTTCCGCCGCTGGCGTCGCATTTATTCGTGCTCTATTACGGCGTGATCTCGGAGATCACGCCGCCGGTATGCGCCTCGGCCTACGCGGCGGCGGGTATTGCGGGGTCCAATCCGTTCAAGACCGGCGTGGCCGCATTTACGCTCGGTATCGGCAAGCTGATAGTGCCAATGGTGTTCGTTTACTCACCCGCCATCCTTATCGTGCTCGATGATTACTTTACTTGGCCGTCGTTTCTGATGACGACGATTAGCTGCGCCGTGGGCATCATACTTTTGACCATTGCCATCAGCGGCTACTTCGCCAGGTCGATGGGCTGGCCGTTCCGAATCTTAAGCGCGTTTTCCGGTTTCTTCCTGGTTGCCCCGGGAGCAGCGAGCGATCTCTGGGCGCTGGCCGCGGTGACGCCGGTGGTGATCCAGCAGGTAATGGCGGTGCGCCGGGGTCCGGTGGAGAAAGCTCAGATGGCGTGAGTTTCTTCTGAGAAGAATGTCTGCACGCCGAAAAAAAATTATTGAAGTCTTGCGGCGCTGTTTCGGTAGCATCGGCAGCCAATGAGCGCCATACATCTCGACACCCCTTACTGGTGGGAAGCGGCCCCGATTGAGGAGCCCCCGCTGCGCGATCTGCCGGCGCGCTGCGACGTGGTCGTGGTGGGCGCCGGTTACGCCGGACTGGCAGCGGCGCTCACACTTGCCCGCGCCGGCCGTGAAGTCCACGTTCTGGAGAAGGACCGTCCCGGTGAAGGCGCGTCCAGCCGCAATGGCGGTATAGCCTCCGGCAACATTCGCATCAGTTTCCGCAGGATGACCGATATGTTCGGGCGCGAACGCGCTAAGGCCGTTTACGGAGAGGGCAAAGCCGCGCGCGAGGATCTGGCGCGCTTCATTCTAGATGAGGGTATCGAGTGCGAGTACTCTCTCGTCGGTCGATTCACAGGCGCCGTGCGGCCGGCCCATTACGAAGGTCTTGCCCGTGAAGCGGAGCTGCTGCGGCGCGAGCTCGGTATCGAGGCTTACGTCGTTCAACGCTCAGAGCAGCACACCGAAATCGGCACCGACATCTACCACGGCGGTGCGGTGCGTCCCGATATCGGCGGTTTGCACCCCGGGCTGTTTCATCGCGGTATGCTCGAACGTGCCGGAGAGTCTGGCGTCGTCGTGCATGGCCGTACCCCCGCCTTAGGAGTACGTCGCGAGTCCAATGGTTTCGAGGTCGGCACTCCGCGCGGGAAATTTTTCGCCCGCGATATAGTTATTGCGACCAACGGCTACACCGGACGGCACGAGCTTTCGTGGCTCGCTCGCCGGCTGGTGCCGGTGGCGAGCCAGATCATCGCCACCGGGCCGCTGAGTCCGGACGTAATGAGCCGGCTGATGCCGAAGCGGCGCATGCTGGGAGAAACGCGACATCTGTATCACTACTATCGACCCTCTCCCGACGGCACCAGGGTTATTTTCGGCGGTCGGCGCGGTGCGCAAACCGACGACCCGAAAAAAAAAGCAGAGCATCTTTACCGCTATCTCGTCGCCATCTTTCCCGAGCTCGACGGTGTGAAGATCACGCACTGCTGGTGGGGCTACGTGGCAATGACCTACGACCAGTTGCCCAAAGTGGGGGTGCACGAGGGCATACACTACGCCACGGGCTTTTGCGGATCGGGCGTGGTGTGGGCGCCCTGGCTTGGACGTAAAGCAGCACTCCGGATTCTTGGCGACAGGGAAGCGGAGACCGCTTTCGACGATGCGCCCTTTCGCGCCATCCCGCTCTACGATGGCCGACCTTGGTTTGTGCCGGCGAGCATTCTCTGGCACGGATTCAAGGATCGTGTGGGTTGGTATTAACCCACGGAAAAAACATGATTCACACTCGGATTACTGTCGCCAAAAGTAAAGGTGGCTGACTTCGGCTCGTATCCTCTCAACCTATCGCACTGATGCACGCGGCGTTTCTTGAAGGAACAGCCAGAGGATCGGCTGGTCTTCGCCGCGCCAGCGCATCAACACCGTGCTTACACGTTCGCGTCCGGATTCTCCGCGATGCGTTTCCACATAAGTTACCAGCGCAAGGTCATTACCCAGAAGGCGTACGCTAATGTCGCTCACTTCCAGTGCATACCCGGCGGGCTTCTCACCATACGACGCAGCAAAGCTTTTGAGCACGTCTGATCGACTGCCTCGCGAGCCGGTCGGGTGAATGACCATGAAATCCTCCGCTAACGCCTTCGCCAGCCGTTCGGGTTTGCCGTTGCCTCTGGGGACGTTGCCTTTGAGCCAGTCTTCCAGAAATCGATGCAAGTCAAGAACTTCTTCATGAAAAACTTTCTTCATTGTGCAGAGTCCCGAAGTGGTTTGTTCAGATCCAGAAATCGCATTGAAAACGAGACTTGTAAACTTGGTTTTAGCTGAGAGACCCGAATCTCTTAGAAAAGTTGCATTGCGGAACTGGCGGCTTTTCTCTTTTGTTATTATTCAGGAACCTTCTTCACTTACGGCAAGAATCTCCAAGTTGTTGCATTTCTATTCTCAGCAGCTATAATTCGCGCGCCATGTTAAACAGAACATTCAAAATTCGAAGCAAACTTGTTTGCGCGACGCATCATAGCGACGCCGCGCCAACGGCCGCGCTCGGCCTTAAGAAACCGATACGCGTCGAAAACTGCTTTGGATATCGGATCGAGATGACGTAAGCGCCCTCTTGAGATCGGGAGAGCGCTCGTCGCCCGCGACCGTGCTCTCCGGAAGATATCAAAACCCCGGTGAGCACTCGCGCACCGGGGTTTTTGTTTGTGGCGCCGTGAAAGTCGAAAGTTCGAGGTAAGCGTATGACGAATGAAGCGACAACACTGTCGAAACCAGTGCTATCGATACGCGGGTGTCCGCGTCTCGGGCGCGGACGGACTGCCGTGTCCCGATGCCGGTTTAATTGGACGCCGCATCGGTATACCGCGCTTTTTGCAAACAACGCAATGATTTAAGTCTTTTCGTCATTACGGGAAGGCTTAAAGCGAATGCCATCCCGTTATCGGGAACAGGGGAATAGCCCCAGTCGGCATTCGCGCCGGCCGGGGCTTTTTAGTTTGCATCGGTAGCTCAACTGGCAGAGCGGCGGGTTGAAGATCCGCGCGTTGGAGGTTCGATCCCTTCCCGGTGCACCAGTTTTGGCGCGGTAGCTCAATGGAAGAGCGCCGGATTGTCGATTCGGAAGATGCGCGTTCGAGTCGCGTCCGCGCCGCAAGGCAAAGAATTTAAGGCCGCCAGCTTAAAGACAGAGCCGCTGAATACGAATCAGCGAGGTGTCCGTTCAAGTCGGACGCGGCCTGCCAACGATGGTGGGTATAGCTCAAGGGCAGAGCCTCCGGTCGTGACCCGGGAGATGCCGGTTCGACTCCGGCTGCTCACCCCAAATGTGGAAAGGCGAGCGGGTCGTTAGCTCAATCGGCAGAGCACCTGGCTCTTAACCAGGAGACGGGGTTCGAATCCTCTACGACCCACCAGCGATGTAAACGCGAGAAAAGGATTAGGGCGCGTGCAGGGAATGGGCATACCGGCGGTTTCTTGAAACCGTCGCATGTGAGTTCGAATCTCACCTCGCCTACCAGATGCGTTAAAGCGGTAAAAGCGCTAGCCGCTTTCAAATCGCAGACGAGTCGAATGTGGAACGTGAACCGGACAGCGGCGCAGGTTCTGTATGCCTGCCCGGCGCGCCAACGCTTAAATCGCTCGGCGTGTGCCGATCGGTGAACGTGCATCGACACAGGCGAAAGTAGCTCAGAGGTAGAGCAGCGGACGACCAATCCGTAGGTCGGGGGTTCGACTCCCCTCTTTACGCTCACACCAGACTTTGAATCTGGCGAGTGGTTAACGGCGAAAGCCTATGCGGTTCGAATCCGCAAACGAAGACCCGGTGCCTTAGGCACCACAACAGGGGGTGCCCGCGCGCCGACGCGAGCCCGGTCGAACGTCCAACCCTCGACGGGCAAGCAAAAGCGCAGCACTGGTGAGGTCCTGCGTGGACGGATCCGGACGGCGCCGGCGCCGGCCCATCGGCCGAACCCCGGGCAGGGCAGGGATGCCTTCCAACGCCAACGGAGCTGGCGCGGGGACGGTTCGACCGGCCGAACCGCGGCCGCTGTCCGCACCGACCACCCACCTTTCGGGTGTCGGGCGCCTCCGACCGTTTTTTTCCGAAACGGCCTCGTGTTCACGCGGCGGTTTCTCGAGAGAGGTTAATTGATGAAGTATTAAGAACTGGGTCGTGATCGCTCGTGATTGTTTTCGCGAGAGCCAGTGCAAGCGAAGGGTCACGTTGGCAAGGGGCGGCCGATGGGCGGCTGCCCAAATATCGGAGAAGAGCAATGTTTGGCATCAAGCGCATTGTGATTGCGCAGCACGAGCGCGGGCTGTTCTTCAAGTTCGGCCGTCTCGTGGACGTGCTCGAGCCGGGCGCGTATTGGATTAAGGACTTCAGCCGTCGTTACCAGGTCGAGGTTCACGATCTGACCGTGCCGGAGTTCGGGCATCCGCTCGATGACTTCTTCCTGAAGGAGTCGCCGGAGCTCAGCGAGCGTTACTTTCAGGTGGTCGAGCTCGGTGCTCACGAGGTCGGTCTGGTCTACAAGAACGGCCGACTGGCATCGATTCTGGCGCCGAGCACTCGTCACCTGTACTGGAAGGGTCCGATCGAGGTAAAGGTCGAGAAGGTCAACATCAGCGAGAACTTCGCGGTGAGCAAGCCGCTGCTCAAGCAGCTGGCATTTCCGCGCGAGAAGGAGCTGATCGACAAGGCCCGCCAGTACCTGGTCATCGACGAAGTGGCGGACAGCGACGTGGGTCTGCTGATTGTCGACGGCGAGCTGCACGCGACGCTCGAGCCGGGTCTGTACGGCTTCTGGAAGTTCAACCGCACGGTCAAGGTCGTGCACGTGGACCTCCGACTGCAGGCCATGGAGGTTTCGGGCCAGGAAATCCTCACCAAGGACAAGGTGAGTCTGCGCGCCAACCTGTCGGCGACCTTTAAGGTCACCGATCCGGTGAAGGCACGCAGCTCGCTCAAGGACTTCGAAGATTTCCTGTACCGCGAGCTCCAGTTCGGGCTGCGCCAGGCCATCGGTACCCGCACCCTGGACGCCCTACTGGGCAGCAAGGGTGAGCTGGACCGCGTGGTCTACGAGCACGTGAGCGCGAAGGTCGCGCCGCACGGCGTGGACGTTCGCAGCGTGGGAATCAAGGATCTGATTCTCCCGGGCGAGATGAAGGACATCCTCAACCAGGTTGTCCTGGCCGAGAAGATCGCCCAGGCAAACGTCATCAAGCGCCGTGAGGAAACTTCGGCCACCCGTTCGCTGCTCAACACGGCGAAGCTCATGGACGACAACCCGACGCTGAAGCGCCTCAAGGAGCTGGAGGTGCTGGAGAAGGTGTCGGAGAAGGTCGACCGTC
>JBFHVA010000111.1:0-11233 GCA_041589735.1 Gammaproteobacteria bacterium
ACCGAAGCGCCGGGCGGCGCTTCAGTCGTTTCAAATATTTAACAAAGCTGGAATCAGTTTCTCCATCCCTTGGATATGGCGTCGGCTTCTTGATCTGCCGACAACGCGGGGCCCTCCGGCGACACGTCTCTGCCGAATCCCGACGGGCCCGACGATGCGCTGGATGTTCCGCCACCCATTCCGCGCCCGCGCCCGCGCCCACGACCCCGTCCGCGCTCGCCGCCTTCTCCGGCTTCTCCAGCTTCTCCGGCTTCTCCGGCTTCTCCGGCCTCTTCTAATTCTCCATCCTCGCCGGCTTCGCCGCCTTCGCCGGCTTCGCCGCCTTCGCCGCCTTCGCCGCCTTCACCGCCTTCGCCGCCTTCGCCGCCTTCGCCGCCTTCGCCGCCTTCACCGCCTTCACCACCGCCGCCGCCTTCACCGCCGCCGCCTTCACCGCCGCCGCCGCCTTCACCGCCTTTATTGTGCACAAGGTAGTCGTCGGCAAAGTAGGTGTTGTTTCCGCTCAACAGAAGATTGAATACAGGGGTATCCTCGGGCGCTTCAACGCTTTCAATCGTTCTCAGCAGGACCGATTCGAGCTGCAGCTCGTCTTCCACGGCGAGTGCAAGGTTGCCGTGACCGCGCGGCTGGGATAAATCCTGTTGTGACCAAACCTGCACACTATCGCCGACCTGCAATGGTGATACCTCGAGCATCGGGTTTTCGCCGGCCGTCATTGTTGGATTCAGTGACTTCCATTCTCCGTCGGACCCAAGAAACGGGTGTTCGGCTGTCACAAAGGGATTCGCGCCGTTGAACCTGTAGAGGCGGCGATTTCCGAGGCGTCTGCGCTCGATGCCTCGTACGATGTTCACTCGGCCGTTTGCGCCGAGCACGCGGTCACCGGACTTAATTTGTTCAATGGGAACCAAACTCCCATTCGCCATACGCACCAGGGTGCCGGCTACGAAACATGAGCTTTCAGCATAGGCATGGTTGAGCTTGATCCCGGAATCATTGAGGTCGATCACCACGGGAGCAGTGCTCAGAATGAGCGCCAGAGCGCTCGATGAAGCCACCATTACGGAGCTTTGAATAAACCTCTTTTTTGGCATTGCGTTGCTCCCTTCGTGAGATAATTAAGTTGTCGTGGCCAATATCGGCCGTCATCAAAAAGTACAACAGGCGAGTCCAGCCAATCTTCCCGCAGGCCACATGAATCAGCGCCGGCTCTGGGGTAGTGAGTCGCTAGGGAAGAAATGTCCCGGTCAGCTGTTATATCCAGTAGCGGGTTGTGCAGCCATTTGGAATTCTCATGAAGCCACGGGTCCCATCTCAATGAGTTCGGGGGAAGTCGGAGGATGGAGCGACGACTTGCGGGCTGCTCTGGTGGCTTTAGGGCCGCGCCTGCGCCGATTCGCCTACGGCCTCACTGGTTCCACCGAGGAGGCCGATGACCTGGTTCAAAGTGCCTACGAGCGCGCGCTCACTCGATCTGAGCAGTGGCAAACCGGTACCCGTCTGGATAGCTGGATGTACCGCATCGTACAGACAATATGGCTAAACCGAATTGATTCTCAAAAGTCGCGCAAGCGGCACCTGTCGATGATATCGGCGAGCATGGAGCCAGTATACGACGGCCATGTTCAAATCGAATCCCGGCTCACCCTGGAACGTGTGCGTGAATATGTTTGGCAAATGCCCGAGGACCAGCGGACGGTGTTACTGCTGATCGCGGTGGAGGGGCTCTCTTACAAAGAGGCGTCCGAGGTGCTCGGCGTTCCGGTAGGGACGATCACGAGCCGTTTGGGTAGAGCGCGTATCGCCCTTCGCGACTTTGCGGCCGGATTGCGCAATACGACAACAGGATTAAAGATGGTAGGCAAATCATGAACGCAATTGATGACAGCATGCTGATGGCGTACCTGGACGGTGAGCTGGATGAAACGGACGCCAGGGAAGTAGAGGCGCTCGCGGCAAGCGACTCAGAGCTGGAGGAAAAAATTAAGGACTTTCGGCAAAGCGATGCCTTGTTAAGAGCTGCTTTCAATCACGTCATGTTCGAAACGGGCGGTCCAGTAGCGTTTTCTGACTCAGCAAACAGGCAGAAGAGAGAGGAAAACAGAACACCAGGAATTTGGGCGCCCCTACCCGTCGCATTGGCGGCGTCGCTGGCTGTGCTTTTGATTGGAGGTTTCGGCGGATTTGCAATGCTCGATTCTCTGGTTGATCGAGAGTTCGAGCGTCGCGTGCTTCTTCGGGAGAAGGATGCGCAAGTGATGCTCCGCGCCCGTGATAATGTGCTTGAGAAAGAGCTAAGCGGCACGGAAGTCAGCTGGGTCAATCCTGACAGTGGCAACTTTGGCAAAACGCTGCCGGTTCAAACCTGGCGCACCGAGACCGGGCGCTACTGCCGGGAATTCCAGGAATCGATAACCGTCGATGGCGCAACCACCGTCGAGCATGGTGTGGCCTGTCGATTGGACGACGGATCATGGAAAGTTCGGTTGCGATATTTTCCAGACTAATTTGTGTCGGTTTCTCGCCTCGCGAAAAATTCAAATCCATCAATTTAGGTACAAGGTTTTGCAAGGGGGACGGGTCGAGTCCGATTTACTCGAACTGAGGGCAACTTAACGTATCTCAATTCCCTGTTGTCTGGCGCTAACCCCGAATGTTATCTGAGCCTAATGGTCAAATTGAAACTGCTCCCAGTATCGAAATCTTAGAACCGATTCGGAGCCGCTTCGTTGCTGGGCCGAAAGCTGTGCAAATCTGACCCATGCACTAACTGAGCTGAGCGGCGCGCCTTTTCACCAACCGTTGCCTTGGTTCTAGAAGCACCTCGCTATTTTAGACGCCGGCCGTGGAGCCGCCGATCCGACGGGCCTCAAAGAGCGGTCTATACTCAAGAGCAAGGAACCCAATTTCTCACCCCGTCGTCTAACGTCTAAGTGACTGAGGTCGAGGCAAGCGACGCCGAAGCGAGTGAGAAGCGTCTGGAGGTAAGCCATGGGTCTTGCAATTGACACCGAGCTAAGCAGCTTTGCCCGGAAGAACCACCTGGACGGGCTGACTGCGCCATCTCTGAAGGCCATCGTCGAAGGGCAGAAAGGTTACTCCGTCGATAGGGCCAAGCAGTTTCTGCGCTTTCAAAAGCGCATCGATGAAGAGTTACTCAAGCACCGCGTCATTACGAGCAATCAGTACACGGCGTGGTTTCAGCAGGGTCAGCAGAGCCGGGAACAAATCCGGGCGTTCATCGTTCAGTTTTCCGTGTTCTCCAACCAATTCCTGGTTGCCCAGCTGCAGAAAATGATCAACGCGGACAGCCTCGAGGGAATGCGGGCTTCCAAGGAGATCCTGGCCAACGAAATCGGTGTGGTCTTCAAGTCCGGACGCAAGCAAGGAGCTTCCGCCGCGGATACGGACAAGGAAGGCGATCCGGAACTCGTGTCCACCGAAGGCACCGTAGACGGCGGCATATTTCTATTTCGCGCCGCCCACTTCGAGTGGCTGATGCGCATTGCCGAGAAGATTGGCCTCAAGTTCGAGCACGTCGGTCGTCGGGTGCACGGGTCGAAACCGACTCTGTTCTTCTGCGACGAGCTCATTCGCCTTTACGGCAGCGAGGACTATATGGTTTCCCAGGCCGCCAGCTACGCCGTCGAGAACTGGGCCGCAGCCGGATTCTGGGACGAGCTGATCGACGGGTTCACCAAGTACAACAAGCGCACGGGCGCCAATCTGCCGCTCGCTTTTTTCACCTGGCACTCGAAGCTTGAAGGTCAGCACGCTGCACACACCCAGGAAGAGCTGGAGGAGCTTTACTTCAGCCGTGACATGGACGAGGGGGCCTTCATCGCCAACGGCAACGCGATGCTGGACGGTGTCGCCGCCTTCTGGGACGGGCTGGAGGAACAACGCACGCGTCTTGCGGCGGCCTGAGAGCTACCGATTCTGCGTGATTTCGAGCGGGAGCGTCTCGCCGCGTCCCGCTTGAGATCCAGGTCCAATCTGGGGACAACACACCCTGCGGTGATGAGTCGGCGGGGCGGTGCCGATCCGTGCACAGCGCTTGCCATGATCCCCGGCCGGATCGGTCGAAACGGCTGGCGACGGCACGGTCGCCGGAGATGAAAAGCCTGACGCCTCAACAGCACCCTCGAGGCTGGGCTTAAAGCGCGTCAAATTCAAAAAATCTCGATTGCTCAGACAGTTAAGCGCTCAAGTTTTCCTTTTCCAAGTGGCTACCGGCACTCGGCCGGAGGCGCCGATCGCGACTTCTACAGGCGGAAGTCGTCGGATTCAGGCCGATATTCTTAGGGACTTACATACCTCGTTTTGGCGGTTCCGCAGTTTTCGGGCAGTCAGCGGTCACAGATCGCATTCCCCCTTCTTCATTTCTCGGAAAGAGGCTCTTTTCCTTCCTATACTCCCCTAAGTGGCCGGCGTTCAAGTGGCGACGCGCCCGGCCAAATTTGTCACAGGAATTGGTATGAATTGAGGACGGAGGGTTCAGGTATGGCTTACGCGGTTCCCCGGATATCGCCGGCAGAGAAAGACACGGCCCGTCCGGACTCTGACAGAATTTCCGAAGATGGCGCACGCAACGCCGAGCCTGTCTCGCGTCACACCACGAAGCCCTTCCCGGAAGAACGAGACCCCCATCAGTATCTGCTGCTGTTACGTTTTGCCCTGATTAACCTGGTTGCTTTCGGACTGCTGGGAGCGGCTTACGCCCAAGGATTGGTCCACAAGGTTATCACCGCCGATCGCACCCATCTGGCCGTCGTAATCTTCTTCGTCTTCGTCGCCGGTCTCATTATCTGCGCGTGGAAGGTTTGGCAGACGAGCCGCGAGCTCAATGATGTACGCAGCTACGACCCGGAGGCCCCGTCCGAAACTGTGCGCTATATCAGCCCGTTGCTCGACCGGGACGCCGAAAGCCGGGCCAACCTTACCGGTGCGCTTCGAATGAAACTCTCACACCGGATTTCCGTTGTCCGCAATATTGCCAACAGTCTGGTGCTGCTTGGTCTTATCGGCACGGTGCTCGGTTTCATCATCGCACTTTCCGGCGTCGATCCCGAAAACGCGTCCGAGGTTAGCTCGATTGCGCCCATGGTATCCACGCTCATCGACGGCATGTCCACAGCTCTGTATACGACGCTTGTGGGTGCCGTGCTCAACGTCTGGCTTATGGCCAACCATCACCTGCTGGCAGGTGGCACTGTAAAGTTGATTTCTGGACTGGTGGTACTGGCGGAGACCCATGCGAGAAATTGATCTCTTCGACGAGGAAAGCGGCGCCACCGTTTTCCGAGACGTCATCATGCTGGCGCTGGCGGGATTTATCACCGTCGTCATCCTGATTCTGCCGCACGTCAATCCGCCCGGGACGGCTGAAGATGCCGATCAAGCCCCCGGCAACATCATCGTCGAGCTCCGCTGGCCCGACGAGGTAGACGCAGACGTTGACCTATGGGTGGAAGCTCCGGGCGATCGGCCGGTGGGCTACTCCAACAAAGGCGGCGCCGTTTTCAACCTCTTGCGTGACGACCTCGGGCACGTCACGGATCTCACGGGGCTCAACTACGAGTTTGCCTACAGTCGCGGCGTGCCGACTGGCGCATACACCATAAACGTTCATCTCTACCGAAACCGGGCGGCCGTCTACCCGGTGCCCGTGACCATAGCGGTCAGTGTGAAAAAATCGGTGCAGGCGTCAGCAAAGCCGATCCTGTCCACCAACGTGACCCTTGGCAAAGAAGGCGAGGAAATCACCGCCGTGCGCTTTAGGCTGGACAAAGATGGACGCCTGGTGTCTGGCAGCGTGCACAACCTGCCGCGTGCGTTGCGTAGCGGGCGGGTGTCATGAGCCACATACTTTATCCATTTGCTGTCGCGGCTTTGATGGTCGCGGCACTTGCGGCCATTTCAATCTGGTCGAACCACCGGCTTTTGCTCAAGTCCGGCGCCATTCTCATCGTGGCCCTTATCCTGCCGGCCGCTTATCTGACTATTCTCGACCTGCTGAGCCGGCCTAAGCCCGTCTCTTTGGAGTGGGGCGGCCGCGATTTGAGCGAAGCCACCGTCATAAGCGCGCATCTCAAGGAAGGCGACCGGATTTTTCTCTGGCTGCACGTGGAGGGCGTGGACGAGCCTCGCTATTACGTCTTGCCGTGGGATGAACAGCTCGCCAAACAGCTTTATGGCGCCCAGCAGGAAGCCGAAGCCCAGGGCACGGAAGTGCGCATGAACCGTCCGTTTGCGCACAAGAGTCTCGAATCGGAAATGATGTTTTACGCTTTGCCTCAAGCGGCTGCGCCGCCGAAGCAAAGCCCGCCCAGCAATCCCTACTTCTACAAGTCAGAACTGAGAAGCGAAGACCAGGGCGTCTGACACCCACCACCCGCTGGTCGCCTCCGCCAGCCCGCCGGTTAGCGGGCGACGTTCGATTGAAGTACCGCGAGGGCGGATTGTCCCCGGAGATTCAGGCCGGGTCGGGCGCCCGCGACTGAATTTCATCCTGCTCGAACATATCTTCCAGCTCCTTGGCGGCCTCCTTTGCAAGATAGATCATGCGCTCCTCGTTCGAGTGGGACGCGTGAGCCAGCTTCAAACGCTCGATATCATGCCGTTTGAAGGTCTCGACCAGGCGGCTGGCCTGTGCGTGGGGTAAACCCAGGCCTTCGAGCACGAGTCGGGCCAGCTCAAGGCTCGATTCAAAGGTTTCGCGTCTGAAGATGCTGACGCCCAGATCCATCAATAAGTAGGCGTGGCGGCGATTCCGGGCCCGGGCGTAGACCCTCAGCTGCGGAAAGTGATCCTTGACGATTCGAACCGTGCGTAACGAGGCTTCCACGTCGTCGATCGCCACAACGATCACTGATGCGTTCTTAGCGCCCGCCGCCTCCAGCAGGTCGAGACGAGACGCATCGCCGTAGTAAATCTTGTTGCCGAACTTGCGCACGAAATCGACGTGCTCAGGACTGACGTCCAGCGCGGTGAATCCGATACGCCTTGCCTGAAGGATGCGCCCGATGATCTGACCCACTCGACCGAAGCCGGCAATAATGACCTTCTGTCGTTCCTGCACCGGCGTCTCGCCTGTTTCCACCAATGCGCGCTGCCGGCGGCGCTGGACGACGAATTCCGTCAGGGCAAACAAAGGTGGCGTCAACGCCATGGAAAGAGTCACCACGACGATCAGCAACGCCGCCGTCTCTTTACCTAGAGCGCCCACTCCCGTGGCGACGCTGAAAATCACGAAGGCAAACTCGCCGCCCTGCGCGATTACGGCGCCAAGCTTGAGGGCCGAATTGAGGCCCTTTCCGGTGGCAAGACCCAGGAATGCAATCAGGGCGAATTTGCCAAGCAGAAGCGCCAGCGCGAGGCCGACGGACAGACCCGGATGCTCCAGCACCAAACCGAGGTCCAGCGACATGCCCACGGCGATGAAAAAAAGCCCGAGCAGTAATCCTTTGAAAGGCTCGATATCCGCCTCGAGAGCGTGCCTATATTCAGAATCCGCGAAGAGCACGCCGGCCAGAAAGGCGCCTAACGCCATGGAGAGCCCTGCGGACTCTAGAAGGAGTCCGGTGCCGATGACCAGCAGCAGCGCTGCGGCGGTAAAAACTTCCCGGATACCCGTTGCCGCGATGAACTTGAACAAGCGCCCGACGAGAAAATGTCCAACCACCACTGCCGCGATGAGCACCCCAATCGCGCTCGCAACGCCGACCCAAGGATCGCCAGACCCGGTTCTGCTCATGCTCGGGCTTAAAAACGGGACGATCGCCAGCACCGGCACCACCACGAGATCCTGGAACAGCAAAATAGAAAAGGCTGAGCGCCCGTGTCGGGTGGTCAGCTGCTTTTTCTCCGCAAGAATCTGGAGGGCGAAAGCGGTCGATGACAGCGATAGCCCAAGCCCAATGATGGTGGCAGCAGGCCACGGTAGCCCCGTTGCCCGGGCGATGAGGGCGATGACGAGAGCCGTCACGCCGACTTGAACGGCACCCAAGCCAAATACGGATTTGCGCAGAATCCACAGCCGCGAAGGCTGAAGCTCGAGACCGATGATGAACAGCAACAACACAACTCCGATTTCGGAGAAGTGCAGAATGCTCTCTACGTCTCCCACCAGACCCAGCGCCCACGGGCCGATGGCGATGCCCGCCGCGACGTATCCCAGCACTGCGCCGAGGCCCAGGCGTTTGAACAGCGGCACGGCGCAAACGGCCGCCCCGAGAAAAATGGACGTTTGGATCAGCATGGACATGGATAAATTCTCTGGCCTGAATGGAGAAAATAATTTGGCGGACAGTGTACGCAGAGTTCAACTGCATGGGCCGATGCAGAGTATGAGGTGGGAAGTTTAGAGCTCCGTCTCTGCAACGCGCGCAATCCTTTTGACCGCGGTCATCTAGAGCATAGAACGTGGATCACCACGATCATTCAATGATTTACGGGTGCATGAGCAAGGAAATGGGCCAGCGCGCGAATCTCCTCGTCAGATGCGCCGCGCATGATGTCGTTCATCGTGGTGTCGGGTCTTCGGGCCGTATCGTCCCGGTAAGCCCTGAGCGTCGCCACCAGATAGTCATCGCGTTGCCCGGCAAGGCGCGGGATCTGGGCCTGGCCAGAGAAGTCGGACAAGTGGCAGCCGCCACAGTGTCCAGCTGCAGCGAGCGTGCGACCACGGGCAACGAGGTCCGGCTCCGGTGGTCCGTCAGCCGAACGCGCGGGCATAGAAGCGAAGTGTTTTGCGATGGAGATAATCGTTGCGTCGTCGAAACCAAGTACGAACGGGCGCATCAATTCGGAACGACGCACGCCCTCCCGAATCAAGATTAGCTGATCGGTGAGGAACAACTCCGGCTGACCGGCCAGGGAGGGAACCCTCTCCCTAGTCGAGTTGCCGTCGGCGCCGTGACACGAGGCACATACGGCGATTTTCGCTTCAAGCGTAGTCTGGTCATCGGGCGCCTGGGCAGCTTCTGCTACCCAGACGCCCGCGATTCCGATCAGGCCAAGGATGTACCGCTTTGTAGCGAGTCTATCCCCCATAGGTGATGCGGTAGATGGCGCCGTTGTGATCGTCAGAAACCAATAACGCGCCATCAGGCATCACCAGCACATCGACCGGGCGGCCCCAGAAGGTGTTTTTCGCCGTGTCGAGGAACCCGGTCATGAAGGGCGAGATTGCTGCGCGCTTACCGTCGGCGCTGAGTTGCCCGAGCACCACGTCGAAACCCACGTTGACGGTGCGGTTCCAGGAGCCGCGACGCGCAATGAACATGGAACCCTGATACTCCTTCGGGAACATGTTGCCGGTGTAAAAACGCATCCCCAGAGGCGCGGTGTGTCCGCCCATCAGTGCTGCCGGCAGGGTAACCCCGTCGCAAGAGCCGGAGCGGCCGAACTCAGGGTCGATGACACCGTGACCGTGGCACCGGGGAAAACCGAAGTTTTCACCTGGCTGAGAGACGCGGTTGAGTTCGCACTGCGGACCGTGCTCGCTCAGCCAGTCGGCGTCATTGTCGGTGAACCAAAGCTCGCCCGTATTGGGATGAAAATCGAAGCCGACCGAATTGCGCACTCCGCGAGCGACGATCTCCATTCCAGTGCCGTCCGGATTGTAGCGTCGAATGTTGGCGTGGATGTCCGGGTGCACTTCGCAGCGGTTGCACGGAGCACCTACGGGTACGTACAGCTTGCCGTCGGGCCCGAAGGCAAGAAACTTCCAGCCGTGGTGACCGTCGGACGGAAGCCCGAATCCCTTTGTGAGATCTTTAGGCGCCGGTACGTTATCCAGCATGTCCTCGATTCCGTCAAATCGCATCACCTTGTTTATGGCTGCCACGTAGAGGCTGCCGTCACGAAAGGCAACGCCGTTCGGTTGCGTGTGGCCCTCGGTGATGATGCGATGAGTTCTAGCACCGCCGGTATCAGTGACCGCATAGACCCGCCCGATTTGCCGAGTACCGACAAATATGGTGCCTTTGTCGCCGCGTGCCATCATGCGAGCGCCCGGCATGCCGTGGGCCCACAGCTCCACTCTGAAGCCGGGTGGCACCTGGATCCGGTCGACGGGGATCTGATCGGGGGGGGGTTACGGTGAGTCTGCCGGCGTGGGGTGCCAGCGGTGAATTCTCGAGCTCTGGCGGGCGGCCCTGCGCCCAGCCCTGGGCCCATCCCTCCCCGGCCAGCAGCACCAGTGCGAGACCGCCCATGACGGCCGCAACGCTTCGGGACTGCAGCTTGCGCTGCGGTGTATCTTCGAGCCCCCTGTCAGTGTCGATAATTTTCATCGTCTTATCTCCTCCTTCTTGATGGTGCCGCCATGGGCGGCTCTTATTAAGCCCCTCAATCCGAATCAGATCCACCCCGAGTTTCGCGGAGGATTGATCTGTCAACTTTGCGCCACTTCTGTGGCACAAGTGAAACCTGTGATCCGAGGAAAAACGCTAAGTGGTACGAGTATTTGCGGAGCTTTTTTTAAGTTAGTTGGTCGAATCGGTCGTGGTTCTCGCTTTCGCGACGGGTCATCGCATTCCAGATGCTTTATCAATGATAAATTCGCCCATCGTGTTTAATCCAGCCCGACAAATGGCCGCCCGCGGGGTCGTGATACGTCCAGTGGATGACGCCTCCCCGAGGATTCCATTCGTATTCGCCGTAAAATTCTACCCGATCTCCTTTCTTAAGAGCATTGATTCGATCGGCCAGATCGATGTTATGAGCGATCAGCAGCGTTTGTCCCGACTCCAATTCGATAATGAAGCGCTGGTGTCTGCTGCCGTCATTGTCGTCGGCGAGTACCGCGGCGACGATTCCTTTATCCTCAACCTGAACGCTACTTCGCCGATTGGCAAATGCCTTGGCAAGTGTCTCGTCGCCAGCAGATACGCTATCGCTGCGACTCGCCGGTCGAGTCACGATCAGGCCACTTTCGAGTAAGCCGAAAGTGGCAGCAATCAGTACCGTAGCGACTAGTGCAAGCTTTTTCATGGAGCCTTTTTTCAAGGGCTCTGGGTTTGGTTTAATGCTGCGGTCTTATTGCTTTTGCCGTGGAGCATCAACTCGGCCACAGCCAGCCGAACACGCCCGCGGTAAGCAAGGCGTAGATAAGCGCGTCCGCGAGCGTTTTGGCGATGCTGGACCAGGGCCGGCCGAACCAGATGGCGTCCGGAATGACGGCAAAGCCGTAAGCGAGCCACGCGACCGTGCTGGTGAGTCTGAACAC
>JBFHVA010000112.1:0-11221 GCA_041589735.1 Gammaproteobacteria bacterium
GCGGCCTGGTGGAGGTGGTGCCCACGGCCCATTACATGATGGGTGGGGTGGAGTTCTCGCCCGACTGTGCCACCGCGCTACCCGGACTGTATGCGGCGGGCGAGGACACCGGTGGCGTACACGGCGCCAATCGCCTGGGCGGCAACGGTGTCGCCAACTCCACGGTGTTCGGCTGCGTCGCCGGGGACGTCATTGGGTCGACTCTCGAAACCGCGCAACCCCATCCCGATCCAGATGAGGACGCCATCTCTGCGGCAGTAGCCGCATGCCGGGCGCCGCTTTCGAATCCCCCGGGTGACATCGTCGGGCTCAGAGAACGTTTATACGACCTCATGTGGAATGACGTGGGCATCATCCGTGACGCGCAGGGACTTACGCGGGCCGAACGCGCGCTCGAAGATTTCCATGCCGAGCTGCTCGACTGCGGTGTTGACGGAGCTTCCCTTGCTTTCAATCTCAGCTGGCACGACTGGCTGAACCTTGAGAGCCTGGTTCTGGCGAGCCGGGCCATTGCCCGCAGCGCTCTGGCAAGAGCCAATTCACGCGGCGCGCACTATCGCGAGGACTTCACCGACGGAGGCGAACTCGATGCTTCCAGCTACATTCGCGTCACCCTCAACGACGGCCGCCTAGCGACCAAGGAAATTCCCGTCGAGTTCAGCAGAGTGCGACCGGGAGAGACTCTTTTGGATCGAGCAAACTAGCGGTATCTACCCCGGCGAAGTCGTTGCATTGGATTTCATTTTCGACGCATCATTTCGCTCCCGCCTGTCCGGAGAAGGGCGGCGCCAACAGCGGGGACCGGGCGTAGTCATACGCTGGTAAAGGGTGCCGTAAAGAAAGCCTTATAAGCGCTTCGCGAGACGATGGCAGATATCGTTATTTCAGAATTCATCAACGACTCCGCGCTGGAGTTGCTGTCCGCGGACTTTGACGTGGATTACGACCCCAACATGTTTGAGCGTGTGAACGATCTGGAGAACGCGGTATCCGACTGTCGGGCGCTGATTGTGCGAAACCGGACATTTGTGACGGAGTCATTGTTGGACGCAGGCACCGGTCTCGAAGTTGTCGGCCGACTCGGGGTCGGGCTCGACAACATCGACATGCGTGCGTGCAAAACGCGTGGGATTCGAGTCTTTCCGGCAACCGGAGCCAACGTGAATTCCGTCGCTGAATATGTCGTTGCCGCGCTGCTGATTCTCTTCCGTGGCGCATACTCGGCCACCTCGGAGGTGCTGGCGGGAGACTGGCCGCGCAACCGTTACATGGGTTCGGAAGTCTACGGCAAGTCCTTAGGCATCGTTGGGTTCGGCGCCATCGGTCGTGCCGTCGCTTCTCGCGCGATTGCATTGGGCATGCAGGTGGTTGCCAACGATGCATTCATTGATCCTGATTCCGGATGCTGGGAGAAACTTGGCGTCAAGCCGGCCGATATGCGGACGCTGCTTGCCGAGAGCGACGCGGTCACGCTGCACGTGCCGCTGAACGAGCAGACGCGGCACCTGATCGACGAGAAGGCGATTGCCGCCATGAAAAAAGGTTCGGTGATCATCAACACGGCCCGCGGCGGAGTGATCGATGAAAGGGCTCTAGTAGGAGCGCTGAAGAAAGGTCAGCTGGCCGGCGCCGCGCTGGACGTCTACGAGAATGAACCTCTGCCGGCCGGCTCGCATCTCGAAGCGGCACCCAATCTGCTGTTGACCCCGCACATCGCCGGTGTCACCGTGGAATCCAACGAGCGTGTCGGCACACTGATCGCGGAGCGGATTAAAAAAGCGCTCGCGGGAGAGAATTGAGCAATCGTTTCCGCATCGAGGATCTCACCGAACTCGCGGCGCGAGCGTTGGAAGCGTCTGAGGTCTCGGCGGATAACGCGCGGGTCGTCGCCGAAGCGCTGGTGGCGGCCGAAGCCGACGGACTCCCCTCCCACGGCATTTCCAGGATCCCCTTTTACGCCGAACAGGCCAAATGCGGCAAGGTGGACGGCCGCGCGTTACCGTCGGTGGATCTACCGGCGAAGGCCGCAGTGCTGGTCGACGCGCGAAACGGATTCGCCTTTCCCGCAATACGCGCAGGACTGGACAAAGCCACCGATATCACACGCAAGATCGGAGTTACCGCTACGGTGGTGACCCGCTCGCATCATGCCGGGGCCTTAAGTCACCCGGTGGAAGGCGCGGCGGAAAGTGGTCTGGTCGCGCTGGCTTTCAGTAACACGCCGTCAGGAATTGCGCCGTGGGGCGGGTATAAGGGTTCCTTTGGAACCAACCCCATTGCCTTTGCGTGCCCGAGAAAATCCTCGCCGCCGCTGGTCGTCGACTTGTCCTTGAGCAAGGTCGCCCGGGGGAAAATCATGCTCGCGAGCAAAGATGGAAAGCCTATCCCGGAAGGCTGGGCGCTGGACAAAGACGGCAAGCCGACCACCGATGCCGACGCCGCGCTTGAGGGAACGATGCTGCCCATAGGTGACGCCAAGGGCGCGGCGCTGGCACTTATGGTGGAGATCCTGGCGGCGGGACTGGCGCGGGCGAATTTCGCTTTTCAGGCAAGCTCGTTCTTCGACGCAAAAGGACCCCCGCCCGGCATCGGACAGTCATTCATCCTCATCGACCCTGCCGCCTTCGGCGACAACGGATTCGTAAATCACGTGGAACGACTTGTGGCTGATATTGTCTCCCAGAAGGGCACGCGCCTGCCCGGAGATCGAAGGCTCGCTTCAAGGGAACAGGCGCGAAAAAGCGGTGTCGAGATACCCGAGGCTCTGGCCGACGATCTAAGACGCCGCGCGACGTCAGTATGATCTCCATGACATTGCGATAGACAAGTCCTGTTGATACCACGAAAAGCAACATGAACGACGAACGGATCTCAAAACCCAGAGACGCCAAATCCGCCGCGCGAAAGTACTTCGGGCGCGCGTTTATTTTTTTTCTCGTTTTGCTCGCAGGTCCGATGCTGGTTGTGTCCTGTGGCAACATCCGACTGGGGCAGGACTGGCGAACGGCCGATCGGTCTCCAACGGGTATTGCTCCGGAGCCCACGGTTACTAAAGAAGCAGTGATCCAGGTTTACGCCGCAAGGGCGTTCAACTGGCGCGGCATGTTTGCGGTCCATACCTGGATTGCCACCAAACCGAGGAACGCGAACGGGTACAGCGTCCACCAGGTCGTCGGCTGGCGCCGATTCCGGGGACTGCCCGTATTGGCCTCCGGTCAGGATATTCCCGATCGATCCTGGTTCGGGAGCACGCCGGAGATCATCGCGGACATTCGCGGCGAAAAAGCCGATTCGCTCATACCCCAGATCCAAGCAGCGGTGGCGTCATACCCCTATCCCGAGCGATACACGACCTGGCCCGGGCCCAACAGCAATACCTTCGTCGCCCACGTCGCCCGGGAGGTGCCCGGACTGAGACTCGAGCTGCCGACCACCGCCATCGGTAAAGACTACTTATCCAACGGAAGTCTGGCTGCGCGGGCGCCGAGCGGCACCGGATATCAGCTCTCGTTGTTCGGGCTCCTGGGCATCACGGCCGCGGTGAGGGAAGGACTGGAGCTGAATTTCCTTGGACTCGCCTTCGGCGTCGACCCGGAAAGTCTCGCCATTAAGCTGCCGGGTGTCGGCAACGTCGGTCTTCGTTAACTCAAACGCGCACAAGCGGGTAACGCTCTGCTCGCAACCTTCCGCCCGATTGTGGGGAAGACTCGAACGCATCTTACCCGGCATGCATGAGTCAGCGTGCCTGCTGCGCTCGCAACAGGACTGCCAACAGGGCGAGGCCCGATAATAATCGGTCAACGAACTACTCCTGGGAGAGATCATGAACTTGAAGAAGCACAGACGGCTGGCCATTCGCCGGCGAACGCCACCGGGATCGTCCCCCGGTACGCTGATCGCCGACCCCGCAGCGATTCAACCCGAGATTTCTTTGATGCATTACGGGCCCGATGGCCTCGTGGAGCAACGAGCAGATAGTATCGATGCCGTAAAAAATCAGTTGAGTCGATCTCCTGTTACATGGGTCGATGTTCGTGGTTTAGGCGATCTCGATCTCATTCGGAAGCTCGGTGATTTATTCGAAATTCATGGCCTCGCTCTTGAGGATGTCGTGAATGTCCACCAGCGGCCAAAGGTCGATAAATACGAAGATCATCTGTTTATCGTCGCCCGAATGCATATCGATGACGCTCCATCAGGCAGTGAGCAATTTTCTTTATTCCTCGGCAAAGACTACGTGCTCACGTTTCAAGAGCGCCCCGGTGATTGTTTCGACCCGGTGAGGAATCGCATCCGCCAGGATCGCGGTCGCATCCGTCGATCCGGCGCGGACTACCTTGCTTATGCCCTGCTCGATGCGCTCATCGACGTCCACTTTCCGGTGCTGGAACGGTTCGGTGAAGCCGTGGAAACGCTTGAGGAGCGCGTAACTTCGCGACATCGAGAAAACCTGGTTAACGAAATTCATCAAATCAAGCGCGACCTGCTTGGATCGAGGCGCGCAATATGGCCAATGCGCGAGATGATGAATACGCTCATCCGCGACGAATCAAAGGTGTTCAGCGAACAGACTCGCATCTTTCTTCGGGACTGCTACGACCACACGGTTCAGCTCATGGATATAGTGGAGACCTACCGGGAAATTGCTGCAAGCCTCGTCGACATTCATCTCTCTACGCTGAGCTATCGAATGAATGAGACTATGAAAGTTCTGACCATAATCGCGACGATTTTCATCCCCCTGGGGTTCATCGCCGGTGTTTACGGAATGAATTTCAATTCGGAGAAATCACCGTGGAACATGCCCGAGCTCAGCTGGTATTTCGGTTATCCATTCGCTCTTGGGCTGATGGCGCTGGTGGCCGTCGGCCTGCTGCTCTACTTCAGGCATAAAGGATGGCTGGGCCACGGCGGCCCGTTCATTCCAAAACAAACGGATTCGTAGCACCCGGGCGAGCGGAATGCGCGTCAGAGTCCGCTACGGATGGCGCGCAGCCACAGCGCCGCGGTGATGCCCCAAACCGCGTTATAGAAAAGCACGAACACCGGAGTGAGCGCGCCGAGAGAAATCCCCAGCCAGCCTTTACCCGCCATCTCCGGAAAGACGTAGAGTAAAAGAAACAGCGATGGCGCCAGGCTGAACACCAGCCCGCGGATGATGGGGCCGCCCCTTGGAAATTTGAGCAGAAACAAGAATCCCCACAGTCCGCCCCAAACGATCCTCGGGTAGAGCCACGCCGCGGAGAGATGAGGAGCGATGGCGACGCCCACGGCGCTGGTGATCCCGGCAAGGCCCACGAGCCAGATGACAACGCTGTTGGCCAGCGCGCCAACGGCGCCGGCGGCGAAAGCAATGCTCATGTTCTTGAGCGTCGTGCTCATGATGGATTTCCGCTATGCATATCGGTAACGGTTGCGCTTGCAGCGTCACGGTCATCAACCACCCGCACCGGGAATGGCTCGGTGACACTTCCGGTGTAGAGGGTGCGGTGGGGAAACGGGATTTCGATGCCCGCATCATCGAAGGCAAGCTTGATCTCTTCCTGGATGCTGTTTCTCACTTCGAGGAAATTTTCCTGGGACGCCCACACTGAAAACTGGAAGTTGAGCGACGAATCACCAAATCCGAGAAATATGAACAGGGGCTTTGGCTCCTCGAGACACAGCGGGTTTCTATCCGCTACCACCATCAGCACCTCTCGTGCTCTGGCGATGTCCTCCTTGTAAGCGATGCCCACCTGCACGTCATAGCGGCGAATTGGAAATCTCGTCAACGTCGTGACCTCGCTCTTAATCACCGATTCGTTGGGAATGCGAACAAACAGATTGTCGAATGTTCGCAGCTTCACCGACAGCAGATCGATAGACATGACCTCGCCGGTGGTAGTTCCGATTCGGATAACGTCCCCTACGGCAAACGGCCGTTCGCTGAGTAAAAAAATGCCGCTAATCAGGTTCGACGCCGAGGTCTGGGAGGCAAAACCCAGCGCCACTGACAGCACGCCCGCGGCGCCGAGAAGCACGCCCAGGCTGAAGCCGAGCTCGTGCAGCGCAGATACGAGAAAAAGCGCCAGCACCAAATAGTAGGCCAGGCGCCGCGCCAGCATGGCACGGTGCGCGTCCAGATGCGCACCGGCCATCTTGTGAGCAAGCGTCGCGGCCAGGCGGGCAAAGAGAATACCCAAGCCAATGAAAATCCCGGCGCGGAGTAAACTCATCAGCCGCTCAGGATTCAGCCAATCCGCAAACGGCGCGATCAATTCCTGCATGGCTACTCCCTTTCCGCTTTAACCAAAGAGCGAAGTCAGTGCGCGTTTGATGACCTGCGCTTCGTGCTCTTTTCTCGGTGGCGCGATCGGCTCTGCGCCGGAGATCTGGGACGGCGCCCGCTGCTTGATGCGCAGAGCGACCAGCTGCGACTCGTCTTCGCAGCGCAGCTTGATCTTCTGCGTCCACAGATCCTGAGAGCCCGTCGAATAGATCGTGAGGTACGGCACCGGCAGGCTCAAGCGCTCGAGTTTGAGCTCCGATTTAGACTCATTGAAGATTTCCAGCGGCGTAATTATCCGGTAAGGCTGCACCGGTAGATCCTCCAGCCTGAGACGACCGTGGGTTCGGGTGGCATAGCAGAGCTCGCCCTCCCGGGTGGACGGACCGAACCAGGTGTCCGATGGACGCGCCACCGGGATATCCGCCAGCTCCACGCCGGGGCCGACCGCCTCGATCCTCAGCCATGCGGGGGAGCTTACGAAAAGCACGGTTTGTTCACCCGGAGGGACGTAAAGGGGAGACAGGGGACGCGTCACCACCGGACGGTCCGCCAGCGCCGGGGTCAGACGGATTTCGCTGCCGGGATCGGCGAATACGAACCGGCCGCCTTCCGCCATCTCATCCACGCTTCGATTCGTTTTCGGCGCGGCGGCTTCACCGTTCGATGATTCCTCATGGCCGATGCGCCATTCGCGCTGCTTTCGTTCGGCACCCAGCAGCAACGGACCCAGCGTCCACCAGCGGCGCTCGTCCTCTGCGAGCTCGAACTCGCCCCACCATTTACCTGTGCTGCCTTCGCTCACTCAGAATGCCCTTAAACTAAATACTCTCAGTGTATGGCCTGCAGACTACCCGCTCCATCTGCAGAATTCATTTGAACGCGTGACTAAAATCCTGCACGAAGGCCTCGAAGCGAATCGGCGCGCTTCCGGTCAGCTGTTCCACGGTGCCGGTGACTTCGGCAGCCTCGTCGGCGGCGCTCATTTCAAATAATTCCAGAATAATTTTTATCTCCCACTCGCTCATGCCCTGACCGGCCAACGTGTTTCGCGCCTCCTCAATTGGGATATCCATATAGGAGATCTCGCGGCCAAGCACGGCGCTCAGAGTCTTCGCAACGTCATGGTTCGAGAGCGCCTCGGGTCCCGTGAGCTCATACACTTTTCCGGTGTGACCGTCCTTTGTGAGCGTGGCCACCGCGACGTCGGCGATATCCCGCGCGTCGATCATACTCACCCGACCCTGCCTCTGAGGAATAAAAAAAGCGTTCCGCTTGCGAATACTTTCACCCCAGTAAGTAATGAAGTTCTGCATGAATGAATTGGGCCTCAAGAATGTCCATTCAATGCCGGACCCCCGGATAATGCGCTCCACTTCACCGTGAACCTTGCCTAAGGTGATCTCCCTGGGGTAATCGACACCCAGTGCGGAGAGTCGGACCAGATGTCTCACCCCGTGTGCTTGAGCGCGCTCCACCATGAGCGCCGCATGCTCTGCCATGGTCTCATCCAGGGGGCTCACGTATAAGATTTTTTCAACCTCCTCAAGAGCCCGATCCAGGTCCGCTGGATTACGCAGATCCATTACGATGGTGTCAACGTAATCTTCGGGCAGTGCCAGCATCTCGGGATGCCGCGCGCCAGCACGTACCTTAACGCCGGCTACGGCGAGGCGCGGCACGACTTCCCGACCCACCGTTCCGGTGGCGCCGGTGACGAGTACTCTCTGGTTCATCTTCAGGCGTAAGCGCAGCGCCTCTACTTCCTTCAAGGCGCTCGGTTATGATCCGGTTCACAGCACAATGTGCCTACCTGTTGGACGAATCGCAAATTCCTTGCGAGTGACCGGCCGACCGATGGCATGAGCGATTCGATCGCTTCTCTTGAGGAACCCAGAGATGTCAGAGCCCGTATTACCCAGAGGCAAGCCTGGTGGCGCAGCGAGAAACGGCCTTCGATCCGAAGGAGAATCGAATCGCTCGAAACTGCGCAGAAACTGGCAGGAAACGCATCTTGATGATGAAACCCGCCACGTACTCCGGGAAGACGAGAAATATTTTCTTCATCAGTCGCTTTCGACCCCCTGCCTGGACGTCGTTGCCAAATGCCGGGGATCGCACCTCGAGAATCTGGCGGGCAAGCGAATTCTTGATTTTCACGGCAACAGCGTCCACCAGGTGGGGTTTGGCCACCCGAAGGTGGTGGAGGCGGTGCGCCGGCAGATGCAGTCGCTGCCGTTTTGCCCGCGCCGCTACACCAACCGTCCCGCCATCGCGCTGGCGAAAAAGCTGGTGGAAATATCTCCCGGGGATTTGGCCAAGGTGCTCTTTGCTCCCGGTGGCACTGCCGCCATCGGAATGGCCCTGAAGCTCGCGCGTATGGCCACCGGCCGATTCAAAACCGTTTCCATGTGGGACGCGTTTCACGGGGCATCCCTGGACGCCATTTCCGTCGGTGGCGAAGCACTGTTTCGCCGCGACATCGGACCGCTGCTCCCGGGCAGCGAGCACGTCCCACCCCCGGATCCGCGGCATTGTCCCTTCAATTGCGGCAATGTCTGCAGTCTGATGTGCGTGGATTATCTCGAGTACGTTCTCGAGAAAGAGGGCGACGTGGGCGCGGTAGTTGCTGAGACCGTGCGTAGCACGCCCTATATCCCGCCGATGGATTACTGGGCGCGAGTGCGTCAGGCCTGCGATCGTCACGGCGCCCTGCTCATCCTGGATGAGATCCCCAATTGTCTTGGGCGCACCGGAAAAATGTTCGCCTGCGAGCACTACGGCGTAATACCGGACATGCTGGTCATCGGCAAAGGGCTAGGCGGCGGAATTTTTCCTCTTGCCGCTCTCATCACCCGCGACGAACTTAACATTGCAGCAGATTTTGCCCTTGGCCATTACACCCACGAAAAAAACCCGGTGGGCTGCGCCGCAGCGCTCGCCGCCATCGAGGTGGTGGAAAGCGAGGGCCTGGCGGAAAGGGCGGCCGAGCTTGGCGCACACGCCCTGGAGCGGCTCGCCGATCTCGCCGCCCGGCACACTGTAATCGCCGAAGTACGCGGCATTGGTTTGCTGATGGGCATCGAAATAGAGGCTCCGGGCGGGGACAGCGAAAAGCTCGCCGAGGGCATTCTCTACGCGGCACTGGAACAGGGACTGAGCTTCAAAATCTCCATGGGAAGCATACTGACGCTGACCCCGCCGCTGACGATTTCCATGGCCGAGCTGGATTCCGCCATCGATATTCTCGACGCCGCAATTACCTTCACCGCTTAAGAGCAGGCTTGCACTGCTGGATTCCTTGCGAGCTGTGGGGCAGCCCTGAAGTGCTCTAATTGCCAGCGTCGGCTCGAGCAGCTGAGCTTGGTTTTGTTGCTCTGCAACATGCAGCGGGTATAATTCGCCGATCTGGCGGTGGAGCCTGCCCGGGTCCCCCCAAAAAGTGCCGCGGCCGCTGTGGACATTGCATGGCGCCGGTTTCAGACTGCGAACGAGAACGGAACGAAGAAAATCCGGGCATTACAAGGAGATTCAACCATGAGCGAAGTAGTTATTGCAGGCGCCGCCCGCACCCCCGTCGGCGCATTCAACGGTGGACTGAGCACGGTGTCCGCTTCGTATTTAGGCGAAGTGGCCATCCGCGAGGCCATGAGCCGCGCCAAAGTGGAAGCCAACGAAGTCACCGAGGTCGTCCTCGGCCAAATTTTAAGCGCCGGCGCCGGACAAAATCCCGCACGCCAGGCTGCCGTCAACGCCGGAATTCCGGTGGAGCGCACCGCTTACAACATCAACCAGCTGTGTGGCTCGGGCCTTCGTTCCGTCGCGCTGGGCTATCAAGCGATCAAGCTCGGAGATGCCGACATCATCGTTGCGGGAGGGCAGGAAAGCATGAGCCAGGCTCCTCACTGCGTGCATTTGAGAAACGGCACCAAGATGGGAGCCACAGAGCTGGTGGACACCATGCTCAGAGACGGTCTGTGGGACGCGTTCAACGGTTACCACATGGGAAACACCGCCGAGAACGTCGCTCAGAAGTGGCAGATCACCCGCGAGCAGCAGGATGAGTTTGCTGCCGGTTCTCAGCAGAAGGCCGAGGCCGCCCAGAAGGCAAACCGGTTTCAGGAAGAGATCGTTCCAGTCACCATCAAGACTCGAAAAGGCGAAGTGGTGGTGGACAAGGACGAGCATCCCAAGCAGGGCGTAACGGCGGAAGGCCTGAGCGGGCTTCGTCCGGCTTTCCAGAAGGACGGTACGGTCACGGCGGGTAACGCTTCCGGGATCAACGATGGCGCCGCCGCGATTGTTTTAATGACGGCAGAGAACGCAAAGAAACGGGGCGTGGAGCCCCTCGCCCGCATCGTATCTTGGGCAACCGCCGGAGTAGATCCTTCCATCATGGGTTCTGGTCCGATTCCAGCGAGCCGAGCTGCACTGGAAAAAGCAGGCTGGAGCATTGATGACCTGGACCTCGTCGAAGCAAACGAAGCGTTCGCAGCGCAGGCGTGCGCCGTGAATAAGGATCTCGGCTGGGATCCGACCAAGGTCAACGTCAACGGAGGCGCCATCGCTTTGGGACACCCCATCGGCGCATCGGGCGCCCGCGTGCTCACCACGCTGCTGTATGAAATGCGCAGGCGGGACGTCAAGAAAGGTCTCGCCACGCTTTGCATCGGCGGCGGTATGGGCATCGCCATGTGTGTCGAGCGGGCCTGAGACCGAGCAGGAACGGATACTTCATTTTCCGTCGACTGAGATGGCTCCGGGTTCGGCATTTGCCGAACCCGGAAGCGTTGACTAAACGACTCAATTGTACGAGTGCGCCGAAGAAGCGCCCTTGCAGTGTATAGCCTCTGGCTAAGGGGCTGTCGATAGATAAAAACGGAGGAGATGGAACCATGGGACGTGTAGCACTAGTAACTGGAGGCACCCGCGGCATCGGCCAAGCCGTATCCA
>JBFHVA010000113.1:0-11004 GCA_041589735.1 Gammaproteobacteria bacterium
CATGGACACCCATATGGTATTCATCAGGCCGACGAGGAAGGTTCTGCCGTAGGTGTTTTCCTCGCTGTAGCTGATGCCAAAGTGGGTCTCGCCGATGCTGAACCCGGCGGTCTTGCTCAGAAAGTCGAAGCCCGAGGCGATACCCCGGGCTTCCATATTGTTGAGCGTGTTCCTGACAAGGAAGGCAGCAAACAGAATGACTCCCAGGAGGACGACAATCTGGAAAAAGAGCGCGCGCCATTTCGGATCGTTCCAGAACGCAGGCTTGCCTGGCGGTGCCGATAAATCAGCGGAGACCTGCTTGGGGTCCGCAGCCACTGTTCTCCTCCGTTACACAGTCTTTATTCGTTGTAAGCCGGGGCATTTCGTCCCGGCGGGGATGCGTGCCCGGCGTTGCGCCGGGCACGTCCCAGATAGCTAATCTAATTGAACAAGCGATCAGCGAATCGGCATAGCGTACTGCAGGCCGCCGTCGGTCCACTGGGCGTTCACGCCGCGCGAAAGCTTGAGCGCCGTGTTGGGACCGACATGTCGGTCGTAGCTCTCGCCGTAGTTGCCCACCTGCTTGATCACGTTGTAGCACCAGTCATTCGGCAGACCCAGACTCTTGCCCATGTCGCCTTCAGTGCCCACATGACGCTTGATCTGCGGATTGGAGGTGTTGGCCTTCATCTCGTCGACATTCTTCGAGCTGAGACCATACTCCTCGGCTTCAACCATGCAGTAAAGCGTCCATTTGACGATATCGAACCACTGGTCGTCTCCGTGGCGTACCACAGGGCCCAGCGGCTCTTTGGAAATCGTCTCCGGAAGCACGACGTGCGCTTCGGGATCCTTTAGTTTGAGGCGCTGCGCGGCCAGGCCGGAGCGGTCGGTGGTGTACACATCGCAGCGACCCGAGTCATATGCCGCGACAACTTCGTCCGCTTTCTCGAACACGACCGGCTTGTAGTTCATGTTATTGGCCCGGAAAAAGTCCGCCATGTTGAGCTCGGTGGTCGTGCCGATGTTCACGCATACGGCGGCGCCGGCCAGCTGCTTGGCGCTGGTCACGCCGAGATCCTTGCGCACCATGAAGCCCTGGCCGTCGTAGTAGTTGACGCCGGCGAAATTGAGACCGAGCGCCGTGTCACGGACGAGTGTCCAGGTGGTATTGCGAGAAAGGATGTCAACTTCACCGGACTGCAGCGCGGTAAAACGCTCTTTTGCAGAAAGCGGTGAATATTTGACCTTGTTGGCATTGCCGAAGACCGCTGCGGCGACCGCGCGGCAAAGGTCTACATCGAGCCCGACCCAATTTCCACTCTGGTCAGGGTTGGAAAATCCTGGCAGGCCCTGGCTCACTCCGCACTGCAGGTTGCCTTTGGCTCTGACGTCCTCCAGCGTGCCCGCCTGGGCTACGCCGGCGAAGGCCAGGGAAACCAACACCGCAGAAACGGCGAGTTTCTTGACGAGTTTCATTTTGACTCCTCCACTAGCTTATTGATTTGCGTCTTATTTGAACGGCCAGAATCGGCTCCGGAAGACGCCCCGGACCCGTTCCAGTCAAATAAATCCGTAGCGCCGGAAGAAAACTACCATAACCTTTCGAGGAGCCTCAAGACAATCCTTTATCCTCAGGCATTTATAGCGACAATCGGGTGGCCCGGAACGGCTTTCTGGCCCTTTCTAGATGGCCATAGATGGTTAAAACGCCGGCGCAGCCCGACCGAGAGGGGGCGCGAAATGCACCAGCTCATGCCTAAGCCGCCTGTGACTCGGCGACGGAATTTCAGGCCCGCGCGGGCGAGTCTCGCGAAGACAGTGTCCGTGCGGCGGGGTGGCGGCCGAGGTCGGCCGGGGTAGACTACCCAGGCGTTCGGCGAATATGGTGCCAGAGGACGAATTTAGCGCCGCAAATTTCGGGCCTAAAAGCGTGATCGGCGTCTTTTATCAAGTTCGCGAACAATAAACCCCGTTGGGTCAGTCGCCTGAAGGAGGAACCCGCATGAACATCTCCGAGAACGCAAATAGCACCGCCCAGGCCGTATGCGCACTGCTCGGCGTCGAGCCCGACAAAGCGCAGATCAGCGAGGTCACCCGGCTCATCGAGCGGAGCCTCATTTCCGCGCTGCTGAGCGAATCCGAACGTCATACCCACCTGGTCATGAGCTGTTGTTCTGCGGACCTGGATATGGCCCATAAGCTCACCAATGAGATTCGTGCTTCGACCAACGCCCTGGTAGCGAATTTGTCGAGCATGCGCTAAGCCCGCACACTCTTTGTACAACGCAAACGGTGAAAGACCCAAGCTTTACAATCGGTATTGAGGAAGAATATCTCCTCATTGATCCCGATACCCGAAATCTCATAGCCGAAGCTCCGCCGACCATGATGTCAGAATGTGAGGCGTTGCTCGAAGGCCAGGTCACTCCGGAATTCCTGCAGTGCCAGATTGAAATCGGCACCCGGGTGTGTGAGTCCCTGGACGGGGCCCGCGACGACTTGTCCCGGCTTCGTCGCACCGTGTCCAAGGTCGCCCGGAACCACGGGCTCGAAATCATCGCCGCATCCACACATCCTTTTGCCGTCTGGGGAGAACAAAAGCGCACCGAAAAGGAGCGCTACGCCATTATCGCGCAGGATCTGCAGGAGGTGGTCCGTCGGCTGATGATTTCCGGCATGCACATTCATGTGGGAATCGAGGAAGAGGATCTTCGGGTGGATCTGATGGGCCAGGTGGCCTATGTGCTTCCACACCTTCTTGCTCTGAGCACCTCGTCACCTTTCTGGCAGGGACACCACACCGGGCTCAAGTCGTACCGAATCGCAGTCTGGAACGAGTTGCCGCGAACCGGGCTGCCCGAATATTTCGAAAGCTTCGCCGAGTTCGAGCGTCACGTAGACGTCATGGTACAAGCAGGTCTTATCGAAGAAGGCTCGAAGATTTGGTGGGACATTCGCCCGAGCGTCAAGTTTCCCACCCTGGAAATGCGGATCAGCGATATCTGCACCCGGCTGGACGACACGATCTGTATTGCGGCCCTCTACCGCTGCTGGCTGCGCATGCTTTATCGCCTCAGGCGGGACAACCAGCGCTGGCGCAAATATTCGAATATGCTGGTCAACGAAAATCGCTGGCGCGCCCAGCGCTACGGCATCGATCAGGGACTGGTAGACTTCGGCCGCGGCGAAATCGTCCCCTACCCGGTTCTGCTGGAAGAGATGTTGGTGCTGACGCGTGAGGATGCGCAGTTTTTCGGCTGTGTTGCCGAGGTGGAACATGCCCGTGCCATCCTCGAGCGCGGCACCAGCGCCCACTGGCAGGTGAAGACTTACGAGGACGCAATGGCCGGTGGCGCTTCGAAGGACGAGGCGCTCAAGGCGGTGGTGGATATGCTAGTGAAGGAAACGATGTATGGGTTGGACAATTAGCTCGGAGACTTGAGCCGGGTGTTAAGAATTAGGCATCGTTATTTTATCTTACGCCTGAGTTAAAGAGTCGCCCGCGAGCGGGCTTCGATTAACAGTCCTTCGCGCAACGAATGATCGAATCGTGTCGGCATACGAGTTCAAATTCAAATCCATTGACGGCGAGCCGTTGCCGCTTAGGAGATTCGAGGGTCGTCCGGTACTGATCGTGAACACGGCCTCAGAATGCGGTTATACGCCGCAGTACAAGGGCCTGCAGTCACTGTGGCGAGATTACGGAAAAAGTGGGCTTGTTGTTCTCGGCGTTCCGTGCAACGACTTTGGCGAACAGGAACCGGGCGACGAAGCCCAGATTAAGGAATTTTGTGACGTCAACTACGGCGTTGATTTTCCGATGACCGGCAAAGTTTCGGTGCTCGGTGGAGACGCCCACCCTTTTTACCGTTGGGTCGAATCCGAGTTCGGCGAAGCGGCCACGCCACGCTGGAATTTTCATAAGTATCTAATCGGGACCGATGGAGCTCTGGTGGGCATGTGGCCGTCCGACGTCGACCCCCAGTCCGATGAGATTATGAACGCAATCAAAGAGCTTCTCTAGCAAGATTACCGCTTGCGGCCCGAGCGTGAGCGGCGGGTCACGAGCCAGACGCCGATCACGATCAGCGTCAGCGCAGCCCAGGCGTCGGCGCCGGGCAGCTCGCCGAGAAAGATCATTCCGAACGCCACACCGATCGCGGGCGTGAGAAAATTCACCTGCGAGAAAATTGCCGCGCCCACGGTGCGGATCAGATAGAAGTAGATGAGCGCCGCAAAGCCGGTGGACATAATCCCGAGAACTACGACTGCGGCCATCGATGCGACGCTGGGAGATGCAGACAGTGGCGATTCGAACAGAAAAGCTATCGGCAGTATTGCCAGGGCACCGGTTGTCATAGCGCCCGCGGCCATGAGCACGTCAGGGAGAGTGGCAAATCGGCGTACGAATACGGTGGTGACGGCATAGCACAGGGCCCCACCAACCACCGCGAGCTGTGCCGCAACCTGCGCCCCGAGGCCCGAGAAGGCCGAGAACCCTACCAGTACCACGGTACCGGAAAACCCCAGCAGGACGCCCGCTGCCCGTCGCCCGGTCAGGCGCTCGTCGCGAACGAAGGCGTGGGCGAGCATCGCGGTTGCCACCGGCATGACGCCCATCAGAATGGCCGCGAGCCCGCTGTCCACTTCCAGCTCGCCCCACGCGATCAGGGTAAAAGGCAGAGCATTTCCCATCACGCCGACGAATGCGAACGCTCCCCACGCCCGCAGCGTGAACGGAAGTCGATAACCCTTGGCGCGGGCAATCGCGATCAGCATCATTGCCGCGAGAAGCAGGCGGGCCGCCGCCATGGTCGCCGGCGGAATGGTTGCGACGCCGATTTTGATGAACATGAACGAGGAGCTCCAGATCCCGGCGAGCAGAACCAGCAGCGCGAACTGGCGCCAGCTGGCTTCGGGGGGCGAAACCGGCTCGGGTCTAACCGCATTCATTGGTGGTCCGCTTTAAACGAAAACGCGCGAGATTCGCTCACGCTCGAGACCACGATCATAAGTTGCCTTACCAGCACTTGTCGCCGCCCCGCCGACGCTGTGAGACACTCTACGAAGTTCGCGACGCGGCACTTAGCGGAAAAGGATTGAGATATGAGCACCCGCATCAGCGTAATTACTCTCGGTGTAAAAGATGTAGCATCCGCAGCGCGCTTCTACGGCAAAGGCCTCGGACTTGAAATCGGCAGCGTCAAGGGCGGCGTGACCTATTTCGACACCGGTGGAACCTGGCTCGCCATATTCCCGCGTGAAGCGCTGGCGCGATATGCGGGCGTTTCCTCTGAAGGGGAAGGATTCTCCGGGGTAACGCTGTCGATCAACGTCGATACCCGTGACGGCGTCGATGATCTTCTGGACCGTGCTCGCAGCGCTGGCGCAGAGATTGTTAAAGCGGGGGGCGATGTCGGCTGGGGTGGCTACACCGGGTGGTTCCGAGATCCCTTCGATCACCTTTGGGAGGTGGTGTGGAACCCCAGGCCGTTTTTGGGCAAAGAAAAGTGACGAAAGAGTGCTGGCCCGAGCCCCTATGTCGTATATCGGTAGAGGGTCGTAGGTAGATGGAGTATGGGGAACACTAAGGTCTCCTTGTACAACCCATATTACCGGCTACCAATTTTTAATCACTTGTCACTTGTCACGTGTTACATGTTACTTATCCCTTCCCCTCAGGCCGCCGCGTGCCTCTGCAGGAATTCTGCGAGCGGGGTAAATGGGCGATTCTGAAATTTTCCCGCTTCCTCCAGTATCAACTCTCCACCGGCGCAGGTCAGTCCCCGCGCAAGCCATCGATTTTTCCGGCAGGCCTCGATGGGACCGTGCTCGGCAATTAAAATGACGAAAGGCAGCAAGGCCTCCGCGTATCCCGCCGACGCCGTAGCGGGCGCGGCGCCCGGAATATTGTCAACGCAGAAATGGCGGATCCCGTCCACTTCATAAACCGGATTTTCCCATTTGGTCGCCCGCGTGGTTTCGATCGCGCCGGCAGGGTCGCAGGAAATATCGGCGATCACGGCGCGGGGCTTCATCCGCTTTAACATACCGCGCGTAATCAGATGATCCTTTCTCTGCTTGTCCCAAAGCACGCAGTTGACCACCAGATCGGCGCCTTCGAGATGACTCGCCAGCTCGGAAATATCAAACGCCTGGAAGTCCTGCTTGTGCCAGGTGAACATCGCTTCGCGCCGCGCGCCGCGTGAAACGTCCAGCCCCACCACCGACATGCCGAGACCGAGCAGGGTACGCAGCGCGCCCCGGCCCACGCCGCCGAGTCCGATCACCAACGCTTTCGCCGCTGGTGCGCCAAAATGGGCCATGAAGTGCCTTCCGCTCCCCCCATGGGGCGCGAGCACCAGGCGCGCGCCTTCCAGGGCGCCGATCTCGCCGGCCAGGACGCTGTTTGGTGATCCGAACTCGTGGGTTTCCTCGGCCGCGATGGCGGTAAGACCCACTTCCAGCAGACGATCCACTTGCCTGCGATCGGCGGCGCCGTGGATATTGGTCAGGATCACATGTTCGGGCTTCAAATATCCGAACTCGGCGGGCAGGATCTCTTTGACTTTGACGATGAGCTCGGAGTTCGAATAAACGGCCTCGCCGGAGTCGGCGATGGATGCGCCCGCGGCAACGTAGTCCGAATCCGGCGCATCGGAAAGTATCCCAGCATCCCGCTCCACTAGGAGTGAGTGACCAAGCGCCACCAGCTGTTTCACCTGCAGCGGCAGCAAGGCGACGCGCCCTTCCTGGGATTTGATCTCTCTTGGGATACCGATGCGCATTGGGAATCGACAGGGGGTCAACGACCTTTTTGTCATTTTTTAAACGTCAGTTGTCATCGATTCTGAATCAATGCTTGCCGAGCCGCTTGATCTGAGGAATCGCGAGCGAGCTCGCTCCCACAGCGGGCTTCTCTCAATATCGCGATATGGTCAAATCAGAACTCTTGCCCCTTCGGCATGAATCCACGCTTACGGGGATCGTCGACGATGCGGGTCTCCTGGTCGTAAGGCACGAAGCCAGCGCGCTGGTACACCGCGATGGCGGCGGGATGGTCGAGATTACAAGTGTGAACCCAGACCCGCGACCGGCGCTTTCGCCAGGCTTCGTCCACCGCCCAGTCGAGAAAATGGTGGCCTAACCCCCGCCCGATGAAATCGGGCACCAGCCCGAAGTAGGAGAGCTCGACCTCATCGTCGGTCCGCAGATCCAGCTCGGCAAAACCCGCAGGAACGCCGGCGCAATGGAGCACGTAAATTTCTACTTCCGGGTCAGTGATAATCTCCTTGAGCGCGTCGTCTTCGAGAAGCCGGCGCTCGTACCACAGCCACGGGCCACCCACCGTGTTGTATAGATAACGATAAAAGGAAACCGTGGGCTGTTCGGCGCGCATCAGGGCGAGCTTTTCGCCGCGATGCACGAGTTGCCGCCGCGGCGGCGGCTTGAGCATCTCCAGGTAGGTGATGATCATCTCGAGCTTTCCGCGCGGCACCCGGCGAACGCGCTGCCCGCGTTTTCGAATCGGCGTAATGGGTAACCTGGAAACGCGACTGCGCGGAAACTTACCGGCCATGAGTCTCACAGTCCGCGACACGGAAACCGAATCGAGTAATCGACATGATTCTAGTGCGCTTTGAACTCGGCAACGGGTTATGGCTCCTCCGGATTGAGAGGATTTAGGGCCCGGGCGCGCCACCACCGCCCGCGCCACCGTGTTGGGATGATACAGGCATCGCCGGTGGGCGTCGCTCCCCGTCGCGGTTTACGCCATCTGCTTTTGACCGCTTGTGCCCGGCGCTAAGGCGACCGCCGGCGGCAGTTGACGCGGCGCCAGCGCTTGCAACCGCTGAGCCTGGCGCGCATCTTGAGCCCCTAGGAGCATTTCGCCGCCGGCTATGGCCTTGCGGCGGGCTTCGCCGTCACCGATGGCCGGTCTATGATCACGCGAGACGGAGGCGCCGGGGGGACGATCCGGCGTCCGGGTTCGAGCTCAGACAACAAGAGTGGGCAGCCAAAGCGTATGAAGAGGGTCTACAGCTCAGACAATCCGCTAATCGTAGGCCACCTGAAGCGGGTCCTGGAGGCGAACCATATTGCCTGCATGATCCGTAACGAGTTCCTTCTGGGCGGCGCCGGCGAGCTTCCCCCCATCGAGTGCTGGCCTGAGCTCTGGGTGGTGGAAGATTTTCAGCAGCACAAAGCACGGGCGCTGGTGGAGTCCGCGCTCGCGATGGGTAACGAATCCGCAGGGGACTGGCGCTGTAGCGGCTGTGGTGAGCCCCTCGAGGGGCAGTTTACGGCTTGCTGGGCCTGCGGCGCCGAACGCCCGCCGGGCGGCTGACAGGAAATCTGGAAAATGGACGCGGCACTGACCCTGGTCATTGGCAACAAGACCTATTCCTCCTGGTCGCTGCGCCCATGGTTGTTGCTCAAGCACGCGGGGCTTGCTTTCAGCGAGCTCAGAATTCCCTTCCACAGCGATCAGTGGAAGCACGAGATCCACCATCATTCTCCTTCGGGAAAAGTCCCGGTGCTAAAAGACGGTGGCTTGAGCGTGTGGGACACGATCTCAATTTGTGAATACGTGAACGAGCGATTCATGGGCGGCCGCGGCTGGCCACAGGACCCAGAGGCGAGGGCGGTAGCGCGCTCGGTGAGCGCCGAGATGCATTCGGGATTTCCGCATTTGAGGCAAAGCCTGCCGATGAACTGCCGCCGGCGATTTCCCGGCTTCCCCATTCCCGACAATGCGGCCATCGACATCGCGCGGGTGCTCGAGATCTGGCGAATGTGCCGCCTTACCTACGGTGACTCGGGGTCCTGGCTGTTCGGCGAGTTTTCAATCGCTGACGCCATGTTCGCCCCAGTGGCGCTAAGATTTCATGGGTACGACGTGAGCCTCTCCGGAGCCGAGGCAAGCTACGTTAACACCGTGCTTCAGGACGTCGCGGTCAGGGAGTGGATCCAGGCGGCAGCGGTGGAGACCGAAGTTGTTGCTGAAGAGGAAGTCGACCAAACTTATGAGGCCTTCATCTGAAATCTCTTGTTGCTGATAGACTCATTGGCTGAGTGCATCGCCGCACACCGTCATCGATAATTTTCGTGAAATTTCTTCGCACCATTCGACTCGACGAATCCGACGTTCAGGTTTATGAGCGCGCGGCTGAGCCCGGAGAGTGGGCGGTGCCGGGTTCTTTCGCGTTCCTGGACCTGGACCCCGAAAAGATGAACGGCAAGACGCTGCAGGCATTCCGTCATGGCTTCCTCGGTACGCGCACGTTCGGCTGGAGCACCCTGGTGGAGATTGCCGAGATTTCCGAGGACGAGTTCCAACAGGTCGTCGATCGCCTTGCCGCGCACTTAATCTCCGATTACGGCGCGCCCCACATTGCCGCGGCGCTGCCGGTTGCAGGCGATGAAGCCGACTACGCGTCAACCATCTGCGAACACAAGCTGCATACGCTTCTGGCCATAGAGCGCGAGTTTGGAGATGAAGGCATCGAGGAAAGCCTCAAGGTGATCCGCCCAAACGCGGCAAGCCACGAGGGGCTGAAGATTTGGGGCGTGGAGAAGGACTGAATATGAGGAAACGTTTAAAAAAAGATCAAATTTCGTGATCTGCGAACATCGAACGTCCGCGATTTCCTCCAGCATGCTACTCGTTGGGTGTTACTTGTTTTTCACTCGCTGGCTTTTACTTGCAGGCCCCAATCAAAGATCCCGCTGGGCAAGCGAGCGTTTTCTAATACTCCCTCCTTAACTTCAGGATTGAGCCCCAAGAGCGCTTCGTTGTCGACCGAAGCCAGGTCCTCGACCAAAGTGACAAATCGTTTTCGTTCTGCCTCGGCTAGCACCGACTCGGTCAATCGGTCGAGCTTGTCCAGGTAGTCATGCCATTGCCAGGGCGCGATGCCGTTGGGATGCGCGTTGGCCACCGCTTTCTCAGCGGTAATCACCTTGTCCTCGTCCATGACGATTTCCAGACGTCCACCGAAAGCACGCATCGACGGATCCGGCTGGTGATAATCCTGCTCCCATTTGGGATCTTCGACCGTCCTGATCTTTCTCCACAGCGCGATGGTTTCCGGCCGGTGGGCCCGCTCATGGGTGTAGCTTGCCTCGTGATGCCATATGCCGTCCTCCAGCGCCACTGCCAGTATGTACATGATGGAGTGGTCCAAGGTCTCCCGCGAGGCGTCCGGATCGAATTTCTGCGGATCGTTGGCGCCCGTGCCGATGACCATATGGGTGTGCCGGCTCGTGTGCAGCACAATCTCCTTAACCCTTGAGAGATCGATTCCCTGGCGGATCTCGAAGGCGAGATCGATGATGGCCTGGGCCTGGTACTCGGCCGAATGCGCTTTGGTATACGTCTCGAGAATGGACCGCGGCGCTTCTCCCGGCCCGGGGAGGCGCACCACATACTCCGCCTCGGGCCCCGCCAGCATCCAGGCGATAACCGAATCTTCGCCCTCGTAGACGGGACTGGGGCTGGTTTCGCCGCGCATGGCGCGGTCTACGGCCTCCACCGCCAGCTTTCCCGAGAAGGCCGGAACGTACGCCTTCCACGAGCTGATCTCACCTTTTCGGGACTGGCGGGTGGAAAAGCTCAAGTGCACTGCCTGATTGACGGCCTGGTAAATCACCTCGGCTGGCAGTCCAAGCAGCGCGCCGATTCCCGCACTGGTGGCTGGCGCCAGATGGGCAAGGTGGTCCTTCTTGTGATGGTGCAGGTTGATGGCCTTCATCAGCGCCACGTGCACTTCGTACGCAACTAAAATGCCACGCAATAGATCTTCACCGCTGGAACCACATTGCTGCGCCACGGCGATGATTGGAGCGATGTTGTCACCGGGGTGTCCGAATTCGGTGGCAAGGAAGGTGTCGTGAAAATCCAGCTCGCGCACCGCGGCGGCGTTCGCCCACGCTGCCCACTGGCAGTGGACGCGCTCGCGGCGCCCGATTCCGAACAGCGTCCCGCCGCCCGGGCGCGGATGCGAAAGCGCCTGCTCC
>JBFHVA010000114.1:0-10936 GCA_041589735.1 Gammaproteobacteria bacterium
AGATCAATCAGTTATAGGTGACTATTCGCGCGCTGGAAGCGTGCTTCGGACGATACGCCTATGAGCCAGACGTCCCACGACCGCGCTTCCGATCCCCCATTGACCTTATGGATTGAGGGGTGGCGGGTCGATGTTTCGAGCCATCGGATGAGTCGTGCCGGTACTTCGGTAAGGCTCGAGCCGAGGGCCGTGGCGCTGCTCGTGTATCTGGCAGAGCGTCCCGGACAGACCGTCACCCGGGAAGAGCTGGAGCGCGAAGTCTGGCGCGGGCGCGTCGTGGGCTACGACGCCTTGAGCCGCGCCATCACCAAGCTGCGCAAGGCTTTCGGCGACGATCCCCTGCAGCCGCGGGTGATCGAGACCATTCCCAAAGTCGGCTACCGGCTGGTGGCGGAGGTAAAGAGAGTTGAGCCCGGGCCGTCGAGCTCAGAGGCTGCCGAGCCTCATCCGAACCTCGAGCGAAAGCTGACCGCCATTCTCTACGCCGACGTTGCGGAGTACAGCCGCTTGACCGGTGAGGATGAAGACGGCACCCATCGTGCGTTAAGCAGCCACCTGGATCTGATCACCGCAACCGTCGCTCGCTACAACGGCCAGGTCGTCCACTTTGCCGGTGACGCCATCCTCGCCGACTTTGCCATTGCCTCCGATGCGCTGTCGTGCGCTGTCGCAATTCAGCACGCCCTTGAAATCCGCAACCGGGACCTGGCTGAAAACAGCAAGGTTCAGTTTCGTATTGGGGTCAATCTCGGCGAAGTGATTGTCGATCGCGACGATATTTACGGTGACGGTGTCAACGTCGCGGCGCGCCTGGAGAGCCTGGCTGAACCGGGCGGCATTTGTATTTCCGGTGCGCTCTACGATGCCATCGGTCACCGCTTACTGGTGGATTGCGAGTTTCTGGGCGAACAGTCGGTCAAGAACATTACCAAGCCAGTCCGCGCCTATCACGCCCGGCTGCGCCCGGATGCGTTGCCCCCAGAGCCCGGCGCGGCGCCCCGCCGGGCGGAGCGTTCCCGGCGCCAGCTGGTACTTGCTGGCGGACTGGCCGTTGTATTGATCGTAATCGCTTCTGGCTCGATCTGGTTTTCGAGGTGGAATGCACGCGAGCCCGCCGCCTCGACGTCGTCAACGCCGATGTTGGCAAGCGATAAACCATCGGTAGCTGTGCTTCCGTTTGCCAATTTAAGCGCCGATCCGGCACAGGAGTTCTTCGCCGACGGACTCACGGGCGATCTGATTACCGATCTCTCCAAGGTTTCGGGACTGTTCGTCATCGCACGCCACTCTGTATTCGCCTACAAAGATCAGCCGAAGCCGGTACCCGAGATTGCACAAGAGCTCGGTGTGCGCTTTGTGGTCGAGGGAAGCATCCAGCGCGCCGCGGGGCGGATCCGCATCAACGCACAGCTGATCGACGCTTCCAACGGCGTGAACTTATGGGCCGAACGATATGATCGGAAGGAAATAGATGTTTTCGCGCTTCAGGATCGGGTGATCGAGGACATCGTAGATACGTTGGCGGTAAAACTCACCGATGTGGAGAAGACGCGACTCGCGCGCAGGCGGACAGCGAGTCTCGAAGCCTACGACTACTATCTGCGTGCGGAGCAGCATCGCTTCCACGGTGATGAAGGACCCGCGATTGAATTTTACCGCCAGGCAATTGCGCTTGACGCGGCGTATTCCGATGCCTACGCGGGCATCGCATTATCCGCTTTGGAGCTGTGGCGCTGGGATTCGACCGATGTCATGCCGGGGGCTGCGGCCAGGAGGATGACTTATGACGCGGCGAGCAAGTTGCTGTATCTGGACGAGAACGATCCCAGGGCGTATGCGGTGCTCGCCATGGTCCAGGCCATCGAGGGCCGGCACGAAGAAGCGATTCAAGCAGGCCTGAAATCGGTGAGTCTGGATCCCAATGACGCCGACAGCCACGCGAGACTCGCCAGAATCTACATGCTCGCGGGAGAGCATGCCAAGGCGGAATCGGTAATGAAGTCCGCTTTCAAGCTCAATCCGAGACCACCCGCGTACTATGAGGGCGAGCTCGGAATCATGGCGTTTTTCCGGCACGACTACGAACAGGCCCAAGAGCTATTCCAAAACCCAGATCTTGACTATCACTACGGGAAGTGGCTGGCGATGGCGTACGCGGAGCTGGGGCGTATCGCTGAGGCACGCGGCGAGATGGATAAGATCTACAAACCTGTTCCGTTCGCAAACCTGGCCTACTACCGTACGCTGTTCTCCCAGTTCAAACGCAAAGAAGATCTCGAGCTTATACTCGGCGCCCTTAAGAAGGCCGGAGTCCCCGAGTGGCCCTATGGCTATCAGCCTGTTCGTGAACATCAGCTCGACGAAAAGTCACTGGCCGAAATCACCTTCGGCCGCACATGGTTTGGACACGACTCTCGGGGGATCCCGTTTGTTCAGCAGTTCACAGACGACGGTCGGGTGGTGTTTCGCGGCCGTGCGTCTCTGCTGACCGGGACCGTAAGACTGAAAGATGAGCTTATTTGCATCGAATTTCCCGGCGCGTTGCTCGGGCGCGAAGAGTGCGGCTACGTCTATCGCAACCCGGATAGTAGCTCGGGGCAGCAGATTGAGTACGTCCGGGTGGCGCTGGGAGATATTTATTACTTCTCGGTGAAGCCCAATTAGCGCATTGAGACTGGCCAACTCCTGTCATCTCTTAATTATTTTCGTTTTGACTTTATGATCGTCATTCCCGCTTTCACGGGAATGACGAGAGGCAGGAGGCGCCCTGCGCTTTACCGAAAAAGCGCACGGCGCGACCTAATAGCAGCTGCCGATCTACTGCGGCTGACTCGAGCTTGAGTTCAGATCGTAGTAAGAGCTCAGGCGCTTAATTTTCCCTTGCTCGTTGAAGTCGATCATCATGACCATCGGGCGCTTTACCTGTTGACCGGAGGTCTTGTCGGTCGCTTCAAAGGTGCCTTCCCAGGCAACGGTATCGCCATACACGATTCGCCGTGATTCCACGTACTTCTGACGATCCAAGTCTTTTTTCTCCGCGTTGCTCCAGATCGCCGCTTTCCCGCGAAGCACTGATTCCGGATTGGCCCATTCCGCATCCTCTGCCAAAAGGTCCATCCAGCGATCGACCGCGCCGGTGTTGTAAGCGTTCAGCCACTCATTGAGCCGCCGGCTCGTTTCATCATCCGAGGGGACCTGCTCGGTCAATCCGGCAAGCACCTGCACGAGATCGCCTTTGTTCGCGCTTCCAGAAATGATGTCGGCCAGCGCCTGGTCTTCTCCCACCGCCACGACTCTGACGAAGCCGACTTCCCGTTCGCCTTTCCAGGTCTTCTGACCATTGGAATGAATGATCTCCCAGGGCGTGGAGACCAGCATTTTCTCTCCGCCCTGAATCCCGGCCTTGGTTCCGAGATCGACGACGACGTTCGAGCCGCTGACGGCGACCACCTTGCCCTGCACCGGCTTGGCGGATTGTTCCTGGGCGGCCACGCTCAGCGGAATAGCCACTACGGAAAATACGAGTGGAAGCAGTTTTAGTTTGTTTTTCATTACGACCTCCTGAGGACGCAAGACTACACGGGCTCATTGAAGTGGACCGTCGAAGGAGAACGAGGGTTCCGTGTACTCCCGAGTCGTTCTTGTCTACTTTTCCCAGGCCTCGAGGCGCTACCGGGTTCGACCCTGGCATCAGTCTCCGGGCGCTTTGTAGGTGGCGCTTCGGCCGCGACCACAGCCAGGGGCGACCGCTCAGGAGACTTGGCTCCAAAGCATTGATTTATAAAGCGGCGACCGCTGCAATGTGCAGCTCGAAAAAGGGACGGCCGCGAGCCCTTACAGTTAGCAAAAGCGCACTCTTTTCGGTGCCTTAGCGCCGATTATACCCGCCTGGGCAATATATCTATTGTGCAGCGCCACAAGGGGACTTCCAATGACCAGGCGGCTTGAGGAGACTGTGGAGGGGCATTTCTGTCAGCGACAGGCCGCCCGGCGACGGGGAGAGTATCTGGCAATCGAATATCCGTTGCCTGAACAGTCTCCTGAACATAAAAGGAGCCGGTAAGCTGACTGATCGCCGCCAGAATCCAGGGAACCCTTCTGCGGCTTAAACTCGGAGCGTTCTATGTTGATACGATGTTTTGCCTGCATGCTTTCCTTAAGTGTCTTTGCCGGCGCGGCTGCTGCCGGGGAGTTCAGTCAGACTACACTCGGCGCGTCACTCGGCTGGAAGCCGACGCAGTGCGCGAAGCCGGCGAAGCGCTTCTTTCATGTCACCGACGTCGACACTTACAACGCGGCCGTCGAAGAATACAACCAATATCTACTTGAGGCGCGGACGTACCGTTCCTGCATCAACGAGGAAGCGCAAAAAGACGCGAAGACTGCGGCGCAGTCCATCTCCAGCGGCCTGGACCGGACCAGTGATCAGATCAGGCAGGAGCTGGATTCCGCGCGATCGGAGCTCGAGTCGGCGAAACGGTTATTGCAGTAACGAAATAAAATCGATCGGCTCAAGCGCAATTGATTTAAGAATGTTTTTCTGTCCGGATTTCCTGACACGTTGCATATGACACCGGAAGTCCGCGAAGGGATCTGGAGGCTGGCCGATCCCAAGATCAGCATCACGTCTGCGGCCGCGCTGCTGGTCGGCGTGGCGCCGGCGATTCGCATCGATCAGGTTTCCTGGGCGTGGCTCGCAGTTACCGCGCTGGCGCTGTTCTGCATGGAAGTTGCCAAGAACGCTTGGGGCGACGTCATCGACTTCGAGTCTGGCGCCGATCTCGCGGTGCGTCCCGAGGACAGGACCGCATTCTCGGGGGGAAAGCGGGTCATCGTAGACGGGCTTCTGAACAAAGAGCAGACCTGGTTGGTGGCGGCGATTTTCGGCGGCGCCGGCCTCATTCTGGGCTCGATGATCGTATTCATTCGTGAGCCGCTCGCCCTCGCCATCGGCGTGATCGGTGCGCTGCTCGGATGGTCGTACCACGGGCCGCCGCTGAAACTGGCCTATCGGGGCCTCGGCGAGCTGGATGTGGTTTTGTGCTACGGCCCGCTCATCGTGCTCAGCACCTATCTGATCCAGACCCACGAGCTGAGCTGGGCGGTGTTCTGGCTCTCGTTGCCGCTGGGAATTTTCATCGCCGCCTTTCTCTGGGTCAGTGAATTCCCTGACTATGAAGCCGATGTGAGCGCCGGCAAGAAAAACCTGGTAGCACGGCTGGGGCGCCATAGCGCCAGCCGGGCGTTGCCCTGGATCTATGGGCTTGGCTTCGTTCTGATCCTCGCATCGCCCTGGCTGGCGGGCGTACCGCGTGCGTCCTGGCTCGGGTTTCTCGCCCTGCCATTTGCCGCCTTTGCCTGCTGGCACACCTGGAAGCAGCCGGAGGATTTCTACCGTTCCCGTCCGGTGCAACCCGCGGCGCTATTCGCGTTCAACGCCTACGCCGTCGGCGTCGCTGCAGGCGTGATCTGGGGCTGATCGGTGCCACGATGAATTTGCACTTCAAGCGACTATTCGACGTGGCGCTGGTGCTTGCGACCCTTCCCCTATCGCTTCCGCTCATGGGGCTGGTGGCGTTGTGGATTCTGCTTGATGGTTCAGGCTCCGTTATTCATCGCCAGATTCGCGTCGGTCAGGGCGGCAGGTCGTTGCGGATGCACAAGTTTCAAACGCTTTCGGCCGGCGCAGACGAATGGCCAACGGTCGCGCCCAAGGGCGATCTGCGAATCACCCGGCCCGGGCGCTTCCTCCGCAAGTGGCGGCTGGATGAGCTGCCGCAGATCTTCGACGTGCTGCGCGGAGAGATGAGCCTCGTCGGCCCAAGACCGGAGCTGCCGGATCATTTAAAAGTAATCCCGGCAAACCTCAGGGAGAAGATCTACGCCGTTCGTCCCGGGATCACCGGCCCGGCGGCCATCGCTTTTCTCGCCGAGGACGACTATCTGGCAACGGTGGAGAATCCTGTGGACGTGTACTGCCGAATCATTCTTCCGGAAAAACTACGCTTGGAGCTCGATTACGTCGAGCACTGGACCTTCAGCACCGATCTGAAGCTCATTGTTCAGACGCTGCTGCAAGTTTTTTCGACCAAAGCGCGCTGCCGCTCCCGCCGTATGATCGAGCAGATCGCCGCTGCCAAGAATTGATGGATTAAGTTGTTAACATCGGGCGCCAATTAGTACCCGCGCGTGGGCGTCCCGTAAACCCAATCCGGAGTTACCTGTTATCGGCTCACACGGCCACGGACCGCTTTGGCCCGGTACAGCGCTTCGTCGGCCAGGCGCAACAGCTCGGACGGCGCCGTGCCCTTTGTGGCGGTGGCGACGCCAATGGAGACACCAGATTGTGGGTGGATCTCCGCGAGCGCTGGCTGCGTGTTTTCGAGGACCCGCTCAGCGATGCGCATCGCGATCTCGTCGCCAGTATTTGGAAGAATGACAGCGAACTCATCGCCGCCGATCCGCGCGGAAGTCCCGGGTTCGGTGGATCGAAGGCTGGCACGTATTCGTTCGGCCGTTGTGGTTAGCGCCTCGTCTCCGCGGATGTGCCCCAGTTCGTCGTTGATCGCCTTGAGTTTATCGACGTCGATAAACAGCAGCGAGGTAGTGTCCCGTGAGAGCGAGGTCGACAACAGCTTATCGAACGCACGGCGGTTTGGCAGACCTGTTATGGTGTCTTCGAGGCTGTCTTTTTCGACCTTGTGCAGCTCGCTGAGGTCATGCAGGAATCCGGTAAACGACCGTCGTCCGCCGATCTCCACTTCGCTCACGGCGATTCGGATAGGGAAATGGGTGCCATCGTTTTTCTTTGCGATGACTTCCCGGCCTCTTCCGATGATTCGTCTTTTGCCCGTGGCAAGGTAACGGGCCAGGTAGTCATTGTGCTTCTCGGCGTGCGGGGATGGCATCAAGATGGAAACGTTCTTGCCCACCACGTCAGGGCCAGAGTACCCGAAGAGCTTCTCTGCTCCGTGATTGAATGACTCGATCCGTCCGTGATCGTCGATAACTATGATTGCGTCGGGCGCCGTATTGATGACCGCCTGGAGGCGATCTCGAGTTTCACGCAGGGCTTCCCCTACGCGTTTGCGGTCTATCAGCAAAAAAGCAGATACCCATATTGCGCCTATCGCCAAGCCGCGATTGGTAAGCACCATCCAGTGCGTCCCGAAAGGTGCCGATACAAAGTACCCGACAATGGTTAAAACCGTGCAAATGATCGCGACGGCGATCGTCACCCGGCGGCCCGGTGCGCGTAGCGAAACCAGGACGGGAACGATGTACGGAACCCCTGCGGCAACGCCAAGGGGGAGCAAAAGGTCAACGAAAAAAACGGCTGCGATGATTAGGCCGAGCACCGCGAACAGCTGAATTCTGGAATCGTCCATTTGCGTCAGCTCTTCATTTCCGAGACTCCTTTTTTCTTATAGGTCCGTGCGCACGAGGGTAGCCGCGGGCTCAACGGCAGGCTTTGAGGGGCGATTTCGCGGCAGCTGTTTGTTGCGAGCACGAGCGTTTCTTCGAGCAGAAGGTTAGACGCTGAGTACTGAAAGTATAGGAGGAAAAAAAGACGTTTTCCCGCGTACGGCAGGGAGAAAATTCGATTTCTTTGAGTTTTTAGGCGCGATTCTCAGGCATGGGGGCCGGGCGCCGCATTCGTCAATACGGCCCTGAGTCGCTCGAAGAAAAAGCGACAATACAAGAAAGGGTTTCTAATTTGAGATTTTCCGTTTTCGACAAAAAGGAAGTATGCATGCGTAAAATTGTCACTCTCTTAACGCAATTTTCTTGGTTCTTATTTTCGCCTTCATGCTTCCGCTTCATAGCGGTAGGGGAGGTACTCAGGATACCAGATATGCTCCGCCACCCGTTCGGCGATCGACTTGGCGTCGGCATCCTCCGACTTGATTTCTGTCAGGCCCTCGCTGACGGCGGCGGCCGCGACTTCCTCGGCCACACTGCGTGACACCGGGCCCAGATTTGCCACTTCCGGATAAACGCAGCCGGACTTCAGATCGCTTTGCGGAACCGTGGCGGCCACGGCACGCGCGGCTGCGAGCAGCATGCCGTCTGTGACGCGGCGGGCGCCGGAGGCAATGACGCCAAGCCCGATACCAGGAAAACAAAAGACGTTGTTGCCCTGGCCGATTCGGTGGCGCACACCGTCGTGATCGACGGGGTCGAAGGGACTGCCCGTTGCGACCAGGGCGCGTCCCTCGGTCCAGACCAGGGCGTCGGCCGGATTCACCTCGGTCTTTGTGGTCGGGTTGGAGAGCGCGAAGATCGCCGGACGTTCAACGTGTTTGGCCATCTCTCGAACCGTCGTTTCGGTAAAGCAGCCGCCTTGTCCCGAAGTGCCGATGAGCACCGTGGGCCTGAAGTTGCGCACCACGTCGTTCAAGTGAATGGCGTTGGGATCCTCGAGCCGCCAGTCCGCCACCAAGGCGGGATCGTCAGCAAACACCTGCTTGAAGGGTTCGAGGCCAGGGCGGTTGGCGAGAATGAGTCCGCGGCTATCGATACCGACGACCCTTGCCCGCGCCTCGACCGGGCTCAAGCCGGCGTTCTCCAGGGCGGCAATCAGCACGTGGATGATCCCACCGCCGCCGGCGCCTGCGCCGTGCACCACGAAGCGGTTGTCGACGAGCTCGCGCTTGGTGATGGCGCAAACCCCGTGCACCCCGGCCAGGGTAATCGCGCCGGTACCCTGTATGTCGTCGTTAAACGAGCAGAGGCGGTCCCGGTAGCGCTCGAGCACCGTCCAGGCTTTTTGTTTGGAGAAGTCCTCCCACTGAAGCAGGGTTCCGGAAAAAACCTCCGCCACGGCGTCGACAAATTCATCAAGCAGGGCATAGTACTCCTCGCCTTGCAGGCGCGGCTGCTTGACGCCGAGATAGATCGGATCGTTGCGAAGCGCCACGTTGTTCGTGCCCACGTCCAGGCACACCGGCAGGCATCTGGCCGGATGGATCCCCGCGCCGAGGGTATACAGCGAGAGCTTGCCGATGGGGATCCCCATGCCGCCCGCGCCCAGATCGCCTAGGCCGAGTATCCCCTCGCTGTCGGTGGCAACGATGACCGCTACGTCAGAGAAAGGCGCCTCAGAAAGGACCTCGCGCATCCGGCCTTTGTGTGCGGTGGTGATATAAAGGCCGCGCGGTTTGCGATAGATGTGAGAGAAGGTCTGGCAGGCGAGGCCGACGGTCGGGGTATAGACGATGGGGGTCATCTCCTCTACATGCTCGCTCAGCAGCCGGTAGAACAACGTCTCGTTGCGGTCCTGAAGTGCAATGAGGTACAGATAGCGGCTGATATCGTCAGGCTGTCGCTGATAGTTCTCATAGACCCGCGTGAGCTGCTGCTCGATGGTCAGGCTGGCCGGCGGCAGCAGTCCATCCATACCAAGCTCGATCCGTTCTTCGAGGCTGAAGCAGGTACCCTTGTTGAGGATGGAATCATTGATGAGCGCCCGGGCTTTGCAATTCACGGGAAGGTAACGCTCCCCGCTCACCGGATCGGTTTTCGTTTGGTAGCGGTGCATATGCTCTACTCCTTGACCGCACATGGCCGTCGTGTGGTCATCGGGGCTCTTCAGAAAGTCATCATCGCACTAGCGTCGGACTCGAGCCGTTGATTGGTGGAGATTCGGCACTCACTTACCCATATTTTTATGCGTATCCGGGCCGCTTTCTTGATTGACATCAAGAACGCTCACTTTTTCGGTAGCTGAGAGTTCGGGTTGTGGACACCTGGACCATCGCGGCTACCCAGGGGAGGGAAAGCTTTATAAGATGCGTATACTGTTCCCGGACGGCGCGCCCCTCAGTTCGAACCATACGAGGCATTACCCATCTAATAAGGGGTGATCTGCCCAAATACGAGGTGTTCCGCCTGCATGAAGGGCGCAAAGGCCCCGGATGGATAAAAAGGCAGAAAATTCGGTTGCGAGCCACACCATAGCCGCGGCATTCGAGCATTTGACCGGGCCTGCGCGGGGTACGGCGACCTGGTTGAACAGCTCTGCCTCGACTTTGGATGTGTTGCTGAATGAACGCCGACGGGTGCGAGTATCCCAGGCCGATGGCGCCCTGGCTGATGAAGTGGTCGTGGCGCGTCTTCACCGGTCCGGTGAGAGCTACGAGATCGAGGCTCTGGAAGACCAGCCCCTTTGGGTGAACGGCGATCGGGTAACGGCAAAAAAGCTCGAGAATCGCGACGTAATCGAGTTTGGCCACAAAGGCCCCCTGTCCCGGTTCGAGCTCTTAAGTGACGACAGCCGTGAGCCCAAGTCCGTTTCCGATATCTTCGGCGACTGCGTCGACTATGTGCGCGTGAGCCGCAGACCCATGGCCGTGCGCCTGGGCTGCGCGCTTCGCGACATGCTTCGGGGCTTTACCCTCGAGACTACGGTACTTTTCCGGATCTCCGTTATCGTGGCGATCATCTTTCTTGCGGCGGCCGCAGTGGAGCTGAGCCGTATCAATCTGCAGCTTCAGCAGCAGATAAAGAGCGAGGCGGAACGGCTTGAAACGGTCTCCAGCGCATTGACGCGGGCGAGAAAAGAGGCATTGAGTCCCGCCGACCTCCATGCCCTGCGTCAGGAATTGGGTCATCGGCTGACCGCGGCGACGGAAAGATTGGCGCTCCTGGAAGAGCGCACCGAAGCCAGCGCACGGGTGATCGCCGCCGCCATGCGATCAATTATCTTTCTGCAGGGATCGTATGGTTTCCGGGACAAGGAAACCAATCGCATGTTGCGATACATCGTCGACGATCAGGAACAGGTCTTGATCTCGCCGCGCGGCCAGCCGCTGCTGACGCTGGAAGGCGACGGACCCGTGGCCGAGCGGCAATTTACCGGAACCGCATTTATCGTGACTGAATCCGGAGTCGTGGTCACAAATCGTCACGTGGCCCTGCCGTGGGAAGAAGACGC
>JBFHVA010000115.1:0-10907 GCA_041589735.1 Gammaproteobacteria bacterium
CTCTGGTATCCGCCGAGACCGGCGCCGTCAGCGTCGAGCTGCGTGCGGGCGTCCCGCCGCGTGTTTCGGCCTATCGAGCGCGGGCAGCGCGCTACTGGCGTCCTCCGGCGACCGGTACCGCCTGGCCTTCGGCTTCGCCTTGAGCCGTCTCATTTCGAGGCCACGCTCGATCGTACGCGATACCGCGCGCGCATCGTTGCTGCAGCGGAAATTTTGACCGGCGCGCGCGATCCCGCCATTTGTAATCCATACTGCAGGTAACGATGTTAAGGCCAAGTTTGGATTCGGCGCGCGCATCGAGACGCGCCTTTACCGGCTCTCAGCTAGGCGCTTTAGGGGCCGTCTGATAAATTTCGCGACACCGCGAACGCTTTATATTTGGAGGAAAACTTTGCTCGAACTGGTCAAAGCCGGCGGTTGGCTGATGGTGCCAATCCTGCTCTGCTCGGTAATTGCCATGGCGATCATTGCGGAGCGATTTTGGACCCTGCAGACCAAACGCATCGCGCCGAAGAACCTCGTGGTACAGGTGTGGCAGTGGGCCAAGAGCGGCCACCTCACCGAGGATCGCATTCGAGCGCTGAGAAAAGGTTCGCCGCTTGGAAGAATTCTGGCCGCGGGACTTACCAACCGACACCTTGATCGTGAGCTGATGAAGGAGGGCATTGAGGACGTGGGCCGTCACGTCATACACGACCTCGAGCGCTACCTGAATGCGCTGGGAACGATCGCCTCCATAACGCCATTGCTCGGACTGCTCGGCACCGTGATTGGAATGATCAAGGTATTCTCCGTTATTACGACTCAAGGCATCGGCGACCCCGGGGTGCTCGCCGGCGGCATATCGGAGGCGCTGATCACCACCGCCGCCGGCCTCACCGTGGCCATCCCTTCGCTCATGTTTCACCGCTTTTTTCGAGGCAGGGTGGACGAGCTCGTAGTGACCATGGAACAGGAAGCGCTGAAGATGGTGGAAGCCCTGCACGATAAATCGACCGAGCTGAACTAGACACGAAGTGAAGCTGCGCCATTCAAAAAAGGAGGCACCCGAGGTCAACATCACGCCGCTCATCGACGTGGTGTTTCTATTGCTCATCTTTTTTATGGTCTCGACCACCTTCCAGCGCGAGGCGGAGCTCAGCATCGAGTTGCCGGAAGCGAGCAGCCAGGCGCCGGAAACCAAGGATCAGCGGATCGAAGTCGCCATCGACGCCAGTGGACGTTACTTCGTCAACGGCCGTCCACTGATTAATCGCCAGCCGCAGACAATTCGAAAGGCGCTGCAGCAGGCATCGGAGGGGCGCGAGAGCGCACCGCTTGTGATCAGCGCCGATGCCAATACGCCGCACCAGGCGGTGGTAACGGTAATGGACGCCGCGCGCCAGCTCGGCCTCGTCCGCCTCACCTTTGCCGCGCGCCTTGGCGACAAGGAAAACGAGTGAGCCGACGGGCGCGGCTGCGCCCCGGCGGCCCGGCGTTGTTCGCGTGGGCCTGAGCCGCAAATCAGATGCAGCAGCAGCTGGAAGCGATCTGGTACAGCAACCATCCCATGAGCACCTGCCTGGCGCCGGCAGGCTCGTTGTTTGCCGCATTTGTCGCACTCAGGCGCAGGCTATACCGGATGGGCGTGCTGCCGGCGACCCGCCTGCAGGTCCCCGTAATCGTGATCGGCAACATCACTGTTGGCGGCACCGGAAAAACGCCGCTGGTGGTTTGGGCGGCCGAGCTCCTCGGCCAGCGCGGTTATCACCCCGGTATTGTCAGCCGCGGCTACCTCGGCCAGGCAAAGCAATGGCCCCAGCAGGTGCGCCCGGACAGTGACCCCGCGATGGTCGGCGACGAGCCGGTGATGCTCGCCCGTCGCACCGGTTTCCCGGTGGTGGCGGCCGGGCCGGAGCGCGCCGCGGCCGCCGCCGCGCTGGTGCAACATTCCGGATGTAACGTAGTGCTGAGCGATGACGGACTTCAGCACTTGGCACTGGCCCGGGACATTGAGATCGCGGTAATTGACGGCGAGCGGCGCTTTGGCAATGGTCGCTGTCTGCCCGCGGGGCCATTGCGCGAGCCCGTAACGAGACTGGAAAGCGTTGATTTCGTGGTAGTCAACGGTGAGTCAACAGTGGCCGGGATTCCGATGCACCTGGAGGCCGGTGCGCCCACCAGCCTGAGCTATCCCGGGCGCCAGGTGACGTTTTCCACCTTTAGGGAAACTCCCGTGCACGCGGTGTGCGGAATAGGCAATCCGACGCGCTTTTTCAAACAGCTGGAATCCAAGGGGCTCGAAATTATTCCTCACCGGTATCCGGACCATCATCCGTTTCAAGCCGAGGACGTACGCTTCGACGATGATTATCCGCTGTTGATGACGGAAAAAGACGCGGTCAAGTGCGTTCGGTTCGCCAGCGACAAAATGTGGTACGTGCCGGTAAACGCGGTGCTCCCCAGCACATTTCCCGCCGAGTTTCTGCAAGCCCTCGATCGCGTCAAGAATGATTGCTGACGGGCCGGGCGCACGTTCACTGCGGTAGAATTCTAAACGCGAATGAATTTTGTCGTCATCATTCCCGCGCGTTACGCCTCGACGCGCCTACCGGGCAAGCTGCTGGAAAACATCGACGGTAAACCGATGATTCAGCACGTCTGGGAAAGCGCGGTCAGGAGCGGCGCATCGCAGGTCCTGGTGGCCACGGACGACGAGCGGATCAAATCGGCGTGTGAGGCTTTCGGCGCCAAGGCCGAATTAACTGCCGAATCCCATCGTTCCGGGACCGAGCGCATTGCTGAGCTGGTCTCGCGTCTCCAAATCGAACCGCGAGCCATCATCGTCAACGTCCAGGGAGACGAACCCCTGATTCCGCCGTCGCTCATCTCGCAGGTGGCTGAAAATCTCGGCGCCGCCCGCGAGGCCCAGGTGGCTACGCTTTGCGAACGTATATCCGATGGCGCTTCGGTCTTTGATCCTTCTGTTGTTAAGGTGATATTCGACAAAGACGGCTATGCGAATTATTTCAGTCGCGCGCCCATCCCGTGGGATAGGGACGAATTCGCAACCGGCAAGGAGAAGGTCGACTTGTCGAAGCCCTACTATCGGCATATCGGCATCTACGCGTACCGGGCGGGCTATCTAGGCGTTTACGTCGGCTTGCCCGAATCCGCCGCGGAGCGCAGCGAGCGGCTGGAGCAGCTGCGCGTGCTGTACCACGGTGGACGAATACACGTCGCCGAAGCCTGCGAGGACCCGGGTCCGGGAATCGATACCCCAGCGGATCTGGATAAAGTGCGCAAACTGATGCAAAGCAGAAGCGAATCAAAGTCTCCATGACACGCGTCTTGATGGTATGTCTCGGCAATATCTGCCGTTCACCGCTGGCCCAGGGCGTGATGGAACAGAGATTGCGCAAATCGGGACTTTTTCACAGCGTAACCGTAGATTCTGCCGGCACCCAGGGTTATCACTTGGGCGAGTCTCCAGATCCCCGGGCCGTCGAGGCCGCGGCGCGCCGCGGATATGACCTGTCGGGGCAGCGAGCCCGGCGGGTCCGGGACGGCGACTTCCAATCTTTCGACTACATTTTGGCAATGGACCAGGACAATCTGCAGCAGCTTGTCGCTCGCTGTCCGGGGGCCGAGGTGGACCGTCTCAAGCTGCTCTTGGATTTTGCCCCGGGGCCGGATGGCGAGGAGGTTCCGGACCCCTATTACGGCGGCGAAGACGGATTTGAGCGCGCGCTAGACCTGATTGAGGCCGCTGTGGACGGATTGATCCTCGAAATTAAATCCCGGGGATCCTGATCATGCCAGCGGCGTCGAGGGGCCCTGGTGCCGAACGTGGCCCGGCGTTGGCCTGCGAGAAGAAGCGTTTCGGCGCGGCAATGGTGAAAGTTCAGTGGCGCGTGCTTCTGCCCTGGGTTGCCAGTCGCTAAGCGGGATATTGGACCGCGATGTCAGAGATGAAAATCAGCGAATATCACGACGGCATGCCTTCGCCTGAAATTCTGGCGGACACGGCCGTGGTGCATTTCGATAAGAATACTCAGGGCAGGGACTTCGTCGTTGGCGATATCCACGGAATGTTCGACCATCTCGACGCGCTGCTCAAGAACGTTTCCTTCGACGAGGAAAAGGATCGCCTCTTTTCGGTGGGCGATCTGGTGGATCGCGGGCCCCAGTCCAAAGACGCCTTGAAGTGGCTGGAGCATCCCTGGTTCTACGCGGTGCGCGGCAACCACGAGCAATTCGTCATCGATTCCGAGAACGAGGAGCAACTCAATATCTGGATCAACTATAACGGCGGCGAATGGTGGCTGAACGTTGACGAGTCGGAGCAGGCCGCGTATCGAGCCGCATTCGCAGGAATGCCCTTAGCCATGGAGATAGAAACGGAAACCGGGTTCGTCGGAATCGTGCATGCGGACGTGCCGCCGTTCATTTCCTGGGAGCATTTCATTTCTCTGCTCGAGTCGCGCGATCGGGATGCAACTCTGTACGCGTTATGGTCCCGAAACCGAATAACGGGCCAGGGATCGTCAAGGCCCGTGAGCGGAAAAGTAGACAGGATCTACTGTGGACACACGCCGACACGAATGACGGTGCAATTGGAAAATGTCTGCTACATCGACACCGGTGCGGTGTACGCGATGGAAGGTTACGAAGAAGCCAAACTCACGCTGGTGGAGATCCACCCGGCACCCCATCGTGAATTCAGCATTTTGACCATGAACCCTGTTTAGCCGCTCGTCGGGCTTGACGAACTTCGGCGCAGATCAGCGCGCGCGGTAGGTAATGCGGCCTTTGCTCAGATCGTAGGGAGTGAGCTGCACCGTCACCTTGTCCCCGGTGAGGATGCGGATGTAGTTCTTTCTCATCTTTCCGGAAATGTGCGCCGTTACGACGTGCCCGTTCTCGAGCTCCACCCGAAACATGGTATTCGGAAGGGTCTCGATGACCGTGCCTTCCATTTCAATGTGATCTTCCTTAGGCAATATTGTCTCGCTTTGTTGATCGGCTCAAAAATCGCCCTGCCGGCGTTGCTAAGCGCGTAAGTGTGCCAAATTCCGGCCCGGCATCAAAGCGGCGAAACGGTCAGGCGTGTCCTTGAGCTGTCAATAATCGCGCCAGCGCCCGTCGATGAGTCGCTGCTGCGGCCGGTAATCGCCCTTGTATTGCATCTTGGGCGAGGCATCAATCCAGTAGCCCAGGTAAAGCCAGTCCAGGTCGCGTCTCCTGGCTTCCTCGATCTGCCAAAGAATGGCATAAGATCCCAGGCTTCGTTTCGACAGCGCCGGCTCGAAAAATGTGTATACCGCGGACATGCCGTCATCCAGGACGTCACTCACCGCCACGGCGATCAGCTGGTCGTTGAGCCGAAACTCGAGAAAGATCGTATCCCCCCAGGAACATGAGAGAAACTCCCGGTACTGCTCCTCGCTGGGATTGTCCATGGTGCCCCCCGGATGGCGAGCGCGAATGTAGCGACGGTAGAGCATGAAATGCTCCGTATCAAAGCTGTCGTCCAAGGTCCGGACGCTCAAATCCCGGTTCCTGCTCCACACGCGCCGCTGGCTGCGCCGGGCGCGAAATGGTTTGACCGCCACGCGCACCGGTACACAGGCGTTGCATTGCTCGCACTGGGGCCGATACAGGTGATTGCCGCTGCGACGAAAACCGTAACGCGAAAGCATTGTGTAAACGGAAGTATTGTTCGACACGCGCGGATCCGCGAACACGGTGGTGGCCGTTTCCCCCTCCAAATAGCCGCAGTCGTGGGGAGGCGTGGCAAAGAGCAAAAGCCGGGCGGAGGTTTTTTCCCGCTTCATTCCTGTTGGCTCCGGGGTATGGCGGGGAGCACCGGAGGCGCGGCGCAAAGCCGATCCAGCAGGGCGGCGAATTGGGGCCGGTCTATCATCTCTGCGCCCAGACGCGACAGGTGCGCGTTGGGGATCTGACAGTCGATGAGCTCGAATCCCAATTGGCAAATGTGGCCGAGCGCGACCTTCGAGGCGTTGGACACGGCGCTGAACATGGATTCGCCAAAAAACACCCGACCCATGGCCACCCCGTACAGTCCGCCCACCAGGGTGCCGTCCTGCCAGCACTCCACCGAATGGGCGTGTCCGAGGGCGTGCAATCGATCGAATGCGGACGCCATCGCGCTGGTGATCCAGGTGCCGTTCTGGTCGCGACGGGGCGCGGCACAGCCCTGAACCACGCCAGGGAAATCCTTGTCAACGGAGATTTTGAACGGGTGTCGCTTGATCAGCCTGCGTAAGCTTCGGGAGGCGTGAAATCGGTCAGGAAACAGCACCGCGCGGGGGTCGGGTGACCACCACAATATGGGCTGACCCTCACTGTACCAGGGAAAAATTCCCCGGCGGTAGGCGCAAATCAGACGTTCCGGTCTTAGATCTCCTCCGATGGCGAGCAAGCCGTTGGGTTCGAGAAGCGCTGACTCGATATCCGGAAAAGTTCCGGGCGGAGAATCTTCGGTAATCCAGAGCGGTTGCAGCGACATTTTTGTTTAATCCGTGGCCCCGGAACTCGCACTCCTGGTCGTGTGCGTCGAGCAGGCTGAAAAAACTCCGCGTTCAGGCAGCCGGCTCACACTCAGCGGGGCCTCAGCTCTGATCTTAGACCTTCAGTCGGCGGCTGGGTGCGCGGAATCGCGTTCCCTATCGGCTTCTGTGCGAAACGGGGAGTGGGCCGCCATGGCGCCAATGTAGCGCCCAATTTCCACACGTTCGCGGCGGGTGAAGTCACCAATGGCGCGCCGGAAGTCCGGGTGCAGAACGCCGTGGGCGGAAAAGGTCATCACCGGAAGAAATCCGCGGCTCAGCTTATGCTCGCCCTGGGCACCTGCCTCGAAGATTTCTAAATCGTTGTCGATGCAGTAGTCGATGGCCTGGTAGTAGCACATCTCGAAGTGCAGGGAGCGGTGGTATTCGCTACAGCCCCAATTTCTGCCGTAGAGGCTTTTAGTGCCCCGGAAAAGGTGCGCGCCTGCCACGTATCGGCCGCGGTTTCTGGCCAGAATCAGGATCAACGCGTCGCCTAGGGTGCGCCGCGTTTGATGAAAGAATTCTTGGCTCAGGCTGGGGTAGCCCCATTTGCGGTCGTAGGTGGCGCTGTAAAGCCGATGGTAGGCGTCACACTGCTCGTCGCTGAGCTCGGTGCCGTGTAAAACCTCGATCTCGAGGCCGGCGCGGGCGGCTTCACGGCGTTCTCTGCGGATCTGCTTGCGTTTTTTCGAGCGCAGGCTGTCCAGGTAATCCTGAAAATCCCTGAATCCTGGATTGCGCCAGTGAAACTGGAACCCAGCGCGTAGCGACAACCCGGCGGCCTCGAGGGCTTCCCGGTCGCGGGCATCGGCGAACAGCCAGTGCACCGACGAAGCCTTGAGCTGCTCGGCCACCTCAAGGGAGGCGGCGGCGATGGCCCGGCGCAGAGAATCGTGGGCGGGATCCGAGACTAAAATCCTCGCTCCGGTGACCGGGGTGAAGGGGATAGCCGAGACCAGCTTGGGGTAGTACTCCAAGCCGGCGCGCGCGTAAGCCTCGGCCCAAGCCCAGTCAAACACGAACTCGCCATAGGAGTGGGTCTTCAAGTACATGGGCGCCGCGGCTACCAGTTGTTTGCCGGAATAGAAAAGCAGGTGGCGGGGGTACCAGCCGGCCTCTTCGCCGACGCAGCCGGTTTGTTCCAGGGCGAGGAGAAACTCGTGCCGCAAAAAGGGCTGGTCGCTGCCGGCCAGCGCGTTCCATGCGTCACCGGGTACGTCTTTCAGGGCATCAATCACCTGACAATGCAATTCCGGCACGGAACCGCGCCGGTCGACGCCGGCGGGAAGACCGTCAGAAGGTTGCAGGCTCAACCTCTTTCCGAGAACCGCATCAGGCGTCGAGACGGCGAGTCTTACGGCCTTCCAGGGCGTCGAGGAATTTTTCCGCGTCCAGCGCCGCCATGCAGCCGGTGCCGGCGGAGGTGACCGCCTGCCGGTAAACGTGATCGGCGACGTCCCCGGCGGCAAATACGCCTTCGATACTGGTTGCGGTGGCGTTTCCGCTCAGGCCGCTGCGGACCTTGATATAGCCGCCATTCATTTCAAGTTGGTCCTTGAACAGATCCGTATTCGGCTTGTGCCCGATGGCAATAAAAACGCCGTTGACGTTCATTTCTCGTGTTTCGCCTGTGTCCACGTGTTTGATGCGCGCAGCGTTGACGCCGGCGTCGTCACCCAGCACTTCGTCCAGCACGTGATCCCACTGCACGCTGACTTTGCCGCTATCGGCCTTTTCCATCAGCTGCCCTGCAAGAATTTTCTCCGCCCGCAAGGTGTCCCTGCGGTGCACCACGGTGACATGCGAAGCGATGTTGGTCAGGTAAAGGGCTTCCTCCACTGCGGTATTGCCGCCGCCCACCACCATCACCGGCTGGTTTTTGAAAAAGAACCCGTCACAAGTGGCGCAGGCGGAAACTCCCCGTCCCAGGTACGCTTGCTCCGACGGCAGCCCCAGGTAGCTGGCCGAGGCGCCGGTGGCGATGATGAGCGCGTCGCAGCTGTACTCGCCGCTGTCTCCCACCAGCCGAAACGGGCGGCTCTTTAAATCGGCCTGGTTAATCGTGTCTTGCACAATCCTGGTATTGAAGCGCTCGGCGTGCTCGCGCATGCGCTGCATCAGCTCCGGGCCCTGAAGCCCGCTTACGTCTCCCGGCCAGTTGTCCACGTCGGTGGTGGTGGTCATTTGACCGCCCACCTCCAGTCCCGTGACCAGCACCGGTTCCAGGTTGGCCCGTGCGGCGTAGACGGCCGCGGTGTAGCCGGCCGGTCCCGATCCGAGAATGAGCAGTCGACAATGCTTGGGATCAGCCATGATCAGTCAAACTCCCTCTATATTGCCCATCGCTTTGAGATCGGGCGCGGCGAAACGCAACGCTTCTCGGCGGATGGACTTTTATAACCACCTGTTAGAGACTTCGCCGCGTTGACCGTTCAGCGTCAGGACGACGCTTGAGTCTTGTTCGTAGAAACGACCCGGTGCGGCGACGTCTCAGCCGACGGGTCTAAATATCCCGTCCCGAGCAGCCAAATCGGCTTCGCCGCGAGCCGATATCGTGCTGCGCTTGCCATGGCCGAAACATGCGGTAACGGTGGTTTTTTTTCAACACCGTCGAAGCGGCGAAGCGACCAAGAAGAGAAAGTATTGCCCGGGAGCCTGAACGAGCCCCTGCAAAAGCACAGGCGATGTTCCGTCAAGGCTCGTTGAAGGGTCCGACACGACCCGTTAGATTCTCTGGATTTTGTTGGGTTATTCGTGAATAATTAGGATGTTAACGTCGATTTTGGAGAATTAAGATTAATAACGCAGCTCAGGCGTCGAGGGGCAAAGCGAAGGGCGCCGGTCTGATTCGCGGGCCGTTGGCGAGGGGCTCACGGGAAGGGGCCCTGATCATTTTCTCCGCGGTGGCGCTTTACTTCGCCATCGCTTTGGGGAGCTACCACCCCTCGGATCCCGGATGGTCCCACAGCGGGCATGTGGATCAGGTGCTCAACCAGGGCGGGCGAGTGGGGGCCTGGATCGCGGACGTCTTTCTTTACCTGTTCGGGTACATGGCCTACCTGTTTCCGATCATGGTGGCGTACACGGGCTGGCTGCTGTTCCGCGGCACAGGCGCCGGCGCGGGCGTCAGAGCCCCGGACCTCAATCATCTGGCGGTGCGGGCGGCGGGATTCGTTCTGACCCTGACCACTGGCTGCGGGCTGGCGACGCTGCACTTTCGTCAGGGCGGGGCGCTGCCGCTGGACGCCGGCGGCATCCTCGGCAACCTGGTTGGCAACAAGCTAATCGAAGTCTTCAGCCCCCTGGGCGGCACCCTATTGCTGCTGGCGCTGTTTCTTGCGGGTGTCACGCTGTTCACCAACCTTTCCTGGCTCTCGCTCATGGATTATGTCGGTCGCCAGACCCTTCGGCTGCTTGCATTGCTGATGCGCGGCTATGCGCGGGTCATTGAAGCTTATCGTGACCGCCAGCTGAAGAAGACTAGGGAAGCCAGCACCAACAGCACGCGCCGGCTGGAAATCGAGCGAAAACCGCCGCCGCGGATCGAATCGCCGATCCCAGGGGTGACTCCCAGCATGCGCGCGGAGCGCGAACGACAGGCGCCGCTGTTCGAGCCCAGCGGCGACAGCGCGCCTCTGCCGGAGCTTTCCCTGCTGGATTCGCCGCCGCCGATGCGGAGAACGGTGTCCGCAGCGGCGCTTGAAGCGATCTCGCGGCAGGTGGAGCTCAAGCTGGCTGATTTCGGGATCGAAGTGAACGTGGTGGCGGTGCACCCTGGGCCGGTGGTCACTCGATTCGAGCTGGAGCTCGCCCCGGGAGTGAAAGTGAACAAGGTGAGCAACCTGGCCAAGGATCTGGCGCGCTCGCTGTCCACCGTCAGCGTGCGCATCGTCGAGGTGATCCCGGGCAAATCCGTCATCGGGCTGGAGATCCCCAACGAAGAACGCGAGCTCGTCTGCTTGAGCGAAATCCTGAAATCCGCCGATTACGATTCGGAGCTGTCTCCCCTGACGCTTGCGCTGGGTAAGGACATCGGCGGTAACCCGGTGGTCGTCGATCTGTCCAGGATGCCGCACCTGCTGGTGGCCGGCACCACCGGCGCGGGGAAGTCCGTGGCCGTCAACGCCATGGTGCTGAGCATGCTTTACAAGGCCACGCCCGCGGACGTGCGCATGATCATGATCGATCCGAAGATGCTGGAGCTCTCGGTCTACGAGGGCATTCCCCATCTGCTCGCTCCCGTGGTCACCGACATGAAGCAGGCCTCCAACGCGCTGCGCGGGTGCGTTGCCGAAATGGAGCGCCGATACCAGGTGATGTCGACCCTGGGGGTGCGCAACATCGGCGGCTACA
>JBFHVA010000116.1:0-10895 GCA_041589735.1 Gammaproteobacteria bacterium
CAATGTGACGATCGCCGTGCGTCGATCCAGCGCCATCTCGCTGAGCGCGTCGTCCGGCCATTCCACCACTACACTCACGCCTGGGAAACGGTCTTCACTTGCGAATGCCCGCCTGGGATCGATTACCGTAACTTCGTAACCCAACAGCGCCGCCATGGGCGCCAGCGCCTGAGTGATGTGCACTGCACCGACGATGGCCATGCGCAGCGGCGGACTGAGGGCCTGCACAAATACGCGGCCACGAGGTGTGTCGAGACTGTTGCAGCGATCGTCGCGAATGGCGTCGCCAGCGGCGGTGACGACACCACCGTCCACCAGTCCCTCATCTCCGGCAACGAAACCGTCGGACGCGATCAGCGCCTGGGCGCCTGACTCGAGATGGGTTATGAGGGCAACGGGACGCTTGGCCTTTTGCGCCCTGGTCACAGCCGCCAGCAGGTCGCGTTTCATTCCAGCCGTTCGACGAACACCTGCACCTTGCCTCCACAGGCTAGGCCGACATCCCACGCCTGTTCGTCGCTCACGCCGAACTCCAAAAGCCGCGGCTTGCCGTCGGCGATCACCTCGACGGCTTCGTTGATCACCGCGCCTTCAATACAGCCGCCCGAAACCGAGCCCAGGAACGCCTTGTTGTCGTCCACCAGCAGCTGGCTGCCCGCAGGCCGCGGCGACGAGCCCCAGGTGGCGACCACGGTGCAAAGGGCCACGCCACGACCCTGCTCCCGCCAACGGGCCGCGGTTTCAAATATGTCGCCGTGTTCGTTCATTTGATAAGTCTTGTTTTGCTCACGCCGCGCGGTGTTGCCAAGCCAGATGCTTTCCTCGCTCATGGACTGGAGCGGACAGGCAGGCGGCGAGCTCTCTTAGGCTCTCGAGGTTATGGGCGGCGCGAAATTCATCCACGTAAGGCAGCAGCGCGCGCATGCCCAAGGCCCGCGGGGCGAAGTCTTCATACCTGAGCAGCGGGTTCAGCCAGATAAGGCGGCGGCACGACTTGGAGAGCCGGTCGGCAGCTTCGGCCAGACCTTCGCCGGCATCCCGGTCGAGTCCATCGCTGATGAGCAGCACCACCGCGCCCTGGGCCAGCACCCGCCGCGACCAGAAGCGATTGAAGTCGCGCAAACAGGCGCCGATACGGGTGCCGCCGCTCCAGTCGTCCACCGCTTCTGAAACTCGCTCCAATGCTTCGTCCACGTCGCGGGTGCGCAGCTGACGGGTGATGTTGGAAAGCCGCGTGCCGAAGACGAAGCTCGAGACGCGCTCCCGGTGGCGGGTGAGCACGTGGGCGAAATGCAGCAACATACGCGAATAGCGGCTCATGGATCCGGATATGTCGCACAAGATCACCAGCGGCGGTGGACGCTTTCGGCGACGTCGCCGAATCAGCGGCATGGCGCCCGGGCCAGTGCGAAGCGCTGAGCGCAGACTGGCGCGCATGTCCACCCGCCGGCCGTGTGGGTGGATCTCGAACCGCCGCGTCGGAACCTGCATGTAGGGCAGCACCAATCGCTCCAAGGCGGCGCGGGCATTGGCGATTTCCAGCGCGCTCATCTGTTCGAAGTCCTTTTTCTGCAGCAGCTCTCGGTCCGACCAGGTCAGCGTGGCGTCGAGCTCCAGCTCCGGCGGCGTCTGCTGCTGCTCCGAGCGATTACCGGTCGGCGAGAATAACGCCTCGCTCAGCCGACGGCTCAAGGCGCTCTCGGGCTCCAAATCGCCCTGCCGAAGCTCCGGAAGCACCAGCGCCATCATGCGTTCCAGCAGCCGGGGGTTTTTCCAGAACACGTGAAACGCCTGATCGAAAATATTCCGCTGGTCCGCGCGGCTGACGAAGACAGCATGCAGCGTCCAGTAAAAATCCCGCCGGTCGTTGACGCCTACCGCGCATACTGCGCGCACCGCATCGATTACACGCCCCGGACCGATAGGCAGGCCCGCGGCGCGCAGGACCCGGGCGAAGTGCATGATATTTTCAACCAGGCGGCCGGCGGATGCGTCGTCTGTATCGGGTGTGGGCATTTATGACACGGGCGTCGACCGGAGCGTGGACGAATTTCCAAGATCGAATGTCGAATATCGGGATTCTGCGACCAAACATATTTCCCGGCTTTCGACATTCGATGTTCGGAATTCGATGTTACTCACCTTTCGCCCGCCCGTAGCTCCGTTTTGATCTCGTCAAGTATTCTTGCCGCGTCCGTATCCCTCACCCGGGCGATGTCGTCCTGATACTTGAGCAGCGCGCCGAGGGTATCGTTGACCACGTCAGGGTCCAGCGTCATCACGTCGAGCTGAGTCAGCGCCTGATTCCAGTCAATGGTTTCCGCGATGCCGGGCAGCTTGAACAAATCCAGCTCCCGCAATCGCTGAACAAAGGCGACCACCTGACGGCTCAAGGCTTCGCTCGCGTTTGGCGTCTTCACCTTCAGTATCTGCAGCTCGCGCTCGGCGCTTGGATAATCGACCCAGTAGTAAAAACAGCGGCGCTTCAGCGCGTCGTGTATTTCACGCGTGCGGTTGGAGGTGATGACGGTAATGGGTGGCGTTTCGGCCCTGATGGTGCCGATCTCCGGTACGGTGATCTGATAGTCGGAGAGCACTTCCAGCAAATAGGCTTCGAACGGCTCATCGGCGCGGTCCAGCTCGTCGATGAGCAGCACCGGCGGACCGCCTTCGTGGGGCTCGAGCGCCTGGAGCAGCGGCCGCTCGATGAGAAATCGCTGCGAGAACACGTCCTCCGCGAGGCTATCCCTCTCCGCTTCGCCGGCCGCTTCGGCAAGCCTGATCTCGATCATTTGCCTCGAGTAGTTCCATTCGTACACCGCCGAGGCCACGTCCAGGCCTTCGTAACACTGCAGCCTCAGCAGACGCCGCCCTAAGCTCGCCGCCAGGACCTTGGCAATTTCCGTCTTTCCCACGCCCGCTTCACCTTCGAGGAACAGGGGACGATTGAGCTTGAGCGCAAGGAACACTGCCGTCGCCAGGCTGCGGTCGGCGACATAGTCACCCGCCGCAAGCAGGGCTTCGGTGGCAGGAATGTCGGTGGGGAATTTCACGCCTGGATTGAAATTCTCGAATGCCGATTCGTTAGGGCCGCTTTAGAGTCGTCGATTGTAGATAGTATGTCGTATGCCGGAACGAAGATTGCGCGTTTAAATCCCGATATACGACATACGATATACGACATAGGGACTGTCAAACGCAAAAAAGGCCGGAAGCGGCTCCCCCGCCTCCGGCCCCGAATGCTTCCTCTAGGAGTCGCGTCAGCTACCCGTTCGCCGCCGCCACCGCGCGCTTGGCCATCACTGTCACCAGGTGGGCGCGGTATTCGGCGCTGGCGTGGATGTCGGCGTTCAAGCCGTCGTCGGACACCTTGATCTCCGCCACGGCCTCCGGTGCGAATTGTTTCGAAAGAGCCTGCTCCATCGCCTGCACGCGAAATACGCTGGGCCCCGCTCCGGTGACCGCGAGGCGCACACCTGCTTTCGTTTTGCACACCATGACTCCCACTACGGCGTAGCGCGATGCCGGATTGGGGAACTTGGCGTAGGCGGCTTTTTCCGGAATAGGAAAGCGCACTTCGGTAATGATTTCGTGCTCTTCGAGCGCGGTCTCGAACAGCCCGGTAAAAAACTCGTCTCCGGCGATCTCGCGCTTGTTGGTCTTCACCGTCGCGCCAAGGCCCACTATCGCAGCGGGGTAGTCCGCAGCCGGATCGGCGTTGGCAATCGATCCGCCGAGGGTGCCGCGGTTTCTCACCTGCGGATCACCGATATGCGCAGCCAGCACGGCGAGCGCGGGTATCGCGGATTTAACCTCCTCCGACGAAGCCACTTCAGCGTGCCGGGTCATCGCGCCGATCACCAGGGCGTCACCGTCGCGACGAATCCCGGCGAGATCGGCGATGCCTCCGATGTCGATGAGCTCCGCCGGCTGCGCCAGGCGCTGCTTCATGGTCGGAATCAGGGTCATGCCGCCGGCCAGATACTTGGGATCCTCGGCCGCTGCAGCCGCTTTCAGTGCGTCGTCGAGCGACGCCGCTCGTTGATAATTGAAGTTATACATTGCAGTTCCTTCCTAGCCGGCGGCGTTGAGCGCGCGCCATACCTTTTCCGGCGTTGCCGGCATGGTGATGTTGCTGGTCCCGATGGCGTCGGTGATGGCGTTGATCAGCGCGGCGGGGGCCGCGATGGCGCCCGCTTCGCCGCAGCCTTTGACGCCCAGCGGGTTGTGGGGACAAGGCGTGACCTGGGTCGCGACCTCGATGGCGGGAAACAGATCCGCGCGCGGCATGCCGTAATCCATGAACGAGCCGGTCAGGAGCTGCCCCGACTCCGGTTCGTACTGGCAGCCTTCCAGCAACGCCTGACCGACTCCGTGGGCCACGCCGCCGTGCACTTGGCCCTCCACGATCATCGGATTGACAAGGTTGCCGAAATCATCGGCGGCGACCCATTTGACGATGTCCACCACGCCCGTGTCCGGATCCACCTCGACTTCGCAAACGTGGGTGCCCGCGGGAAAGGTGAAGTTGGCAGGATCGTAAAAGGCGCTTTCGTCGAGCCCAGGCTCGAGCTCTTCGGACGGATAGTTGTGGGGCACGTAGGCGGCAAAGGCCACCGAGGCGATATCCATTTTTCTGTCGGTGCCCTTGACGGTGAAGTTGCCGTCTTTGAACTCTATGTCCTCTTCCGCCGCCTCCAAAGTATGCGCGGCGATCTTCCGGCCCTTGGCCACAATCTTGTCGATAGCTTTAGCAATGGCCGAGCCGCCGACGGCCAGCGATCGCGAGCCGTAGGTGCCCATGGCGAAGGGGATCCGGGCCGTATCCCCGTGCACCACGTCGATATTGTCGAAGGGGACTCCGAGCTTGTCGGATACCAGCTGGGCAAAGGTGGTCTCGTGACCCTGACCATGGCTGTGGGAGCCGGTGAACACGGTCACGTTGCCGGTGGGGTTGAAGCGGATCTCCGCCGATTCGTACAAGCCGACGCCGGCGCCCAGCGATCCGACTACGGCGGACGGCGCGATGCCGCAGGCCTCAATGTAAGCGGAAAAGCCGATGCCCCGAAGCTTGCCCTCGGCCTTCGATTGCTGCTTGCGCTTGGCGAAGCCCTTATAGTCGATGAGCTTGAGCGCCTGGTCCATTGAGCCGGCATAGTTTCCGGAGTCGTACTGAAGCGCAACCTGGGTTTGATAGGGAAACGCGTCCGACGGAATGAAGTTAATCCTGCGAAGCTCCGCCGCGTCCATCTTCATATCGCGCGCGGCCTGCTCCACCAGTCGCTCCACCACATAGGTCGCTTCCGGCCGACCGGCGCCGCGAAGCGCGTCCACCGGCGTGGTGTGGGTGAACACCGCCTTGACCTCGCAGTAGATGGCTTCCGTGGTGTACTGGCCCTGCATCAGCGTGGCGTAAAGATAGGTCGGCACGCAGGTTGCGAAAGTCGAGAGATAGGCGCCAAGATTGGCAACTGTCGACACCCTCATGCCGAGAAATTTGCCGTTTTTGTCCAGCGCAAGCTCGGCCTGGGAAACGTGATCGCGTCCGTGGGCGTCAGTCATGAAGGACTCGGAGCGCTCCGCAGTCCATTTCACCGGGCGCTTGAGCTCCCGCGCTGCCCAGGCAGATACGGTTTCTTCCGAATAGATGAATATCTTCGAACCGAATCCGCCGCCGATGTCGGGCGCCACAACCCGCAGCTTGTGCTCGGGGATCAGCTGAACGAACGCCGAGATCACCAGCCGAGCCACGTGGGGGTTCTGGCTGGTGGTGTAGAGCGTGATTTCGTCGGTGCCCGAGTTGTAGTCACCGATGGCTGAGCGGGGCTCGATGGCGTTGGGGATAAGACGGTTATTAACCAGCTCCAGCTTGGTGACGTGATGCGCTTTTTTGAACGCTGCGTCAGTGGCCGCTTTATCTCCAATCTCCCAGTCGTAGCACAGGTTTCCCGGCGCGTCGCCGTGAACCTGGGGCGCGCTCTTTTCCAGAGCCGCGGTGGGCGAAATCACCGACGGCTTAGGCTCGTAGTCGACTTCGACCTTTTCCGCCGCGTCTTTCGCCTGCGCGTGGCTCTCTGCGATCACCACCGCCACCGGGTCACCTACGTAACGCACGGTATCCACCGCCAGCAGAGGATGCAGAGGGGCTTTGTGCGGCTCTCCGTTTTTTCCGGTGATGACCCAGCCGCAGATCAAGCCGCCGAGGCCCGCTTTGGCGATATCGGCACCGGTAAATACAGCAATCACGCCTGGCGCCTTCTCCGCCTTGCCGGTGCTGATGCTGAAAGTGGCGTGGGCGTGGGGCGAACGAACGAAATAGGCGTAGCACTGACCCGGGAGATTGATGTCGTCCAAATAACGACCGTTTCCGGTGAGAAAGCGGAAGTCCTCTTTGCGCCGCACCGCAGCGCCGATGCCTGTATCACTCATGTCAACCTCCTTTGCGCATCGCTTTGGCGCCGGCGAGTATCGACTTCACGATATTGTGATAGCCGGTGCAGCGGCAAAGGTTGCCTTCAAGCCACTCCCGCACTTCACGCTCGCTGGGATCGGGATTATTGGCCACGAGGTCCAGCGCGCTCATCACCATGCCGGGAGTACAAAAACCGCACTGCAGGCCGTGGTTGTCGCGAAACGCTTCCTGCATCGGATGCAGCTCACCGTTTTTGGCAAGGCCTTCTATGGTGAGCACATCCGCACCGTCGGCTTGTGACGCGAGCATGGTGCAGCTTTTCACCGAACGGTTGTTGACATGGACCACGCAGGCGCCGCACTGGCTGGTGTCGCAGCCCACATGGGTACCGGTGTGACGGAGATGGTCGCGAAGCAGGCTGACCAGCAAGGTGCGTTCCTCGACTTGCGCCGAGACTTTCTTGCCGTTCAGCGTCATGGAGACGGTGACGGTCATGGGGCCTCTCCCTCGGATAACGTTATTTTTCGAGCGGCTTTCGCTTAGATTCCCAAAGCGACGCCGGGGAAAGTGATCGCGCCTGAGTTCGGATCGGGTGACATGTCCCTAGGTCGTCCCGGCCGCGGCGCGGGGGCGAATATCGCGACGCGCCTCAGCCAAATCAAGCACTTATCGGCTTGAATCGTGGACGCCGGCAGAAACGCCGCGTCCTAAGTTCGAAGCCTTCAGCGTCCGCCTATGGTGTTAGCTGTCGCGTGCGCCGTCAAGGTCGGGACCCGGATCGTTTCAGCCCGCAGTCTCCGCGTCGCCGCTGACGACCTTGACGAAACGGGAGAAAAAGCCGTCCGCGTACTTGCGCGCCGCTCCCACCACCAGCCGGGATCCGACCTGGGCCAGCTTGCCCCCCACCTGCATCGATGCGCTGTAGTTCAGCAGGGTTTCGTCTCCGCTTTCCGTCAGCTTGACCTCGGCGCTGCCCTTGCCGAATCCGGCGGGTCCGCCCTTTCCCTGTCCGGAAATGGTGTAGCTCTCCGGCGGATTCAAATCCGAGAGCGAGATGAGGGTGGAGAACTTGGCTTTAACCGGGCCGATTTTAGCCAGCATACGAGCGGTGTAGGAATCATCCGCTTCCTTCTCCATGGATTCGCACCCGGGAATGCATTGCTTGAGCACTTCCGGATCATTGAGGGCGTTCCAGACTGTTTGCCGGTCCGCTGGTATTCGGTACTCGCCTTTGATTTCCATGGCCATGGTATGCAGACCTATGATTAAGACTATCGACTTGTAGAGGATTTCGTTTCAGTCAACGCGGCCAACCAAATTGGGCGACCGCAATAAAGCTATCGTGCTTTTCGGTGCTAATGGTTCAAGAACGCTTGCATGCGCGGAGACGGCCGTCGGGCTCGAACACGACTTCGGAAGAAGGGTCGCAGCGCACACTGTCGAATGTATGGCTCCTTTCTATGCTGCAGCTTTGCACCGCGCCGTCGGGGTATTGCGTGAGGGCCTTGCCGTCGGCGCAGGTCACTTTGTGACCCTTGGCAGTGTACAGGGTGTGGTGGCCGTTGAGCACACAACGCTTGATGCCGCCTCCGTCCGGGTAGTATTCGACGCCGACGTTGCAGTTGAGCTGAGCGTTGGATGGCAACGCAAGTACAAGCAGCCCCACGAATGCGGCGGCGGCCGAAATCGAGTTGACGCACTTCACCAAGCTCATGCTGTTCCTCCGACTCCGATACTGACCTCTCTTATTGACGTCTGCAGGCCAGGTCTGTCTTCATTCAGCATCTAAGACTGTAGGATTCGCACCGGGTGCGCGACCTTCTACGAAGACGTAGTATACCTGCAGCATACTCGCGCTGGCAGCTTGGGCTGGCTAATTTAAACAAATGAGACGACACCGGAACGCAAAGATCATCGCCACGCTCGGGCCGGCGACCTCGAGCGCGCAGAAGATCCACGATCTTTTCGTCGCTGGCGCGGATGTCTTTCGGCTCAATTTCAGCCACGGCAGTGCTGACGAACACCGCAAGCGCTTGAGCGTGATCCGCGACCTCGAGAAACAGACCGGACGCCCCATCGGCATCCTTTTGGACATGCAGGGGCCGAAAATTCGGGTCGGGGACATTCGCAGCGGTAAGGCCACTTTGGAAGAAGGTAAGACCTTCACCCTTGACGGAGACGACATACCGGGTGATGCCCAGCGCGCGTATCTGCCCCATCCAGAGGTTTTCGCCGCGCTTCGTCCCGGCATCGCGCTGCTCATCGACGACGGCCGGATCCGGCTGGAAGTAAAACGGTGCGGCGGGAATTTCGCCGAAACGGTGGTCAAGATCGGCGGCATCCTCTCTGATAACAAGGGTGTCAACGTGCCGGGGGTGGTGCTACCGCTCTCCCCGTTTACCAAAAAGGACAAGCAGGATCTGGCTTTCGGGCTGGACGTCGGCGTTGACTGGGTGGCAGCGTCGTTCATTCAGAAGCGCGAAGACTTGGTGGAACTCCGATCCATGGTGGAGGGTCGCGCCGCCATCATGTCCAAGCTGGAAAAGCCGGCCGCAATCCAGCATCTGGATCACATCGTCGAGCTGTCCGACAGCGTGATGGTGGCTCGCGGTGATCTCGGCGTCGAGCTGCCGCCGGAGCAGGTGCCCAGCATCCAGAAAAAAATCGTTCGGGTCTGCCGGGAAGCCGGCAAGCCGGTGGTGGTGGCGACCCAGATGCTGGAGTCCATGGTCGGCGCACCGCTGCCCACCCGGGCGGAAGCCTCTGACGTGGCGGCGGCGGTCTACGACGGGGCCGACGCGGTGATGCTCTCGGCGGAAACCGCCGTGGGCAAGTATCCGGTGGAGGCGGTGGCCATCATGAATCGCATCGTCACCGAGGTGGAGAAGGACCCGCACTATCGCATGATGCTCGATGCGCACCTCCCGCAACCGACGCCCACCGATGCCGACGCCATCTGCGACGCCTTGCGGCGCATCGCACATACCTTGAAGATTGCCGCCATCGTCACCTATACCAGCTCCGGCTTCAGCGCCCTGCGCGCCGCCCGTGAACGCCCGGAGGCCCCCATCCTGAGCCTCACCCCGAGCATAAATACGGCCCGGCGGCTGGCGCTGGCCTGGGGAATCCACTCGGTAGAAAGCGAAGACATCCGGCGGGTACAGGAGATGGTGGATAAGGCATGCGCCGTCGCACTCAAGGAAGGCTTTGCCGACGTGGATCAGAAGATCGCAATTGTCGCCGGCATGCCCTTTGGCGTTTCCGGGACGACCAACATGGTGCGCATTGCGCGCATCGAGCGATCGGAAGAGTAACGCCGATGCCAAAGGCGGCGGCGGTCACGCCCGGATCAACGTTCGCTGTAGCGGGAAACTTCCACCAGGTTATCGTCCGGATCGCGGAAATAGACTGACTCGATGGGCCCGGTGGCACCGGTTTTGGCCACCGGGCCTTCAAGAATCTCCACCCCGCAACGCTTTAAATGCTCGACCACCTTCGCCATGGGCGTGGTGGTAATGAGACAGAAATCCGCGGATCCCGGTGTCGGCCTTCCGGCCTTGGGCTCGAACTCGCGTCCGGCCGGATGCAGGTTGAACTTCTGATTGCCAAAACGAAGCGCCTTTCTTCCCTGGGCGAATGTAATGACCTCCATGCCGAGAACCTGAGCGTAGAAATCACAGGTCACACCAATATCGCGCACCGTGAGTACGGAGTGATCCAGGCTGTCGATGACGATGCTCATCTCATAGGAAATCGTATACGGCGCCGACAAGCAGCACGGCGAACAGCAAAGCGAATGCAAACAGCACGTTGGACGCCGGCTTATGCTTTTTTCGAACCTCGACCCCGATCCAGCTCAGCGCGATGACCAAGCCGATGAGCAGAATGATTATTCTCATGGACTATTAGCGCCTTTTTCCGGCCCGAGCTCTTTCACCGAAGCGGAACAAGAAGTGAGGATCTTATTTCGAGCATCGCCGGCCTCATCAGCGGATGATAATGCATCGCCCGAAGGTGACACAGGGCGCGTCCGCGGCGCGCTTCCGATGTCACGCTGCCGGTCGACCTCGAGCAGACAGGCATTACTTGCGGCACGGGCGCAACATCAGCCCCTGGATCCCGCGGCCCCCGCACGCCGATAAAGCGCCAAGGCGAGAAATAAGAGCGAAGCCGCGAACAGTGTCGCCGGAAGCCCGTGGGGATCCCACAGATCCATTGAGGCGCCGGCGAGAGCGGGACCAGACAGACCGCCGATCCCCCAGCAGAACCCGAATGCCGCGTTGCCGGTGGCGAGCGCCGCGCCGCGAAAGCGTTGTCCCAGAATCACAAGGGCAACGGTATAAACTCCGGAAAACGCGCCGCCCCACACGAACAGCACCAGCCAAAGCAGCCAGCCCGCATGAATGGTGAAGGCAAACAACACCGCGCCGATCGCGCCGCTGGCGGCGCAGGCAAGCAGAAGCGCGTAGCGATTCACCCGATC
>JBFHVA010000117.1:0-10832 GCA_041589735.1 Gammaproteobacteria bacterium
CGACGTCGCGGCGCGCCGGCGGCCAGCGTGCCGCCCAGCGCCGAAGAACTGTGGCAGGCGTTGCGGGCATGGCGGCGGGAACTGGCCGAACGGCACGGGGTGCCGCCCTACGTGATCTTTCACGACGCTAGCCTCGCAGAGATGGCCGCTCGCCGCCCATTGAGCCTGGCGGAGTTCGCCGACATCCCCGGAGTGGGGGAAAAAAAGTTGGAGCGCTACGGCAAGACCTTGTTGGAAGTCATTGCGAGGCACGCATAGGACTCGGTCTCGGAGTTGACTAACTTACTAAAAGGCAATTCCTTCGAGCGTTGCCGAACTTTTTTTTCGGAAGCGAATAGACAAATAGTCAACTTCAGGACCATATCCCCCTGCGTGTCTCATCGGCTCTCCAAGAATCACTGCTGGCTTTCAGGCCTCCATTTATAGCCTTTGGCGTCCAGGCACATCTCGTACAGATACGGGTCCATCCGGGGTCCAGTCGAAATGTAATGCGGCGGTCCGGCCCGATGATAACCACCCCAGAAATACCCTCGGTACTGTACCCACTCCACGTAATACGTCGCATCCCGCGTGCATTCGTAATTGTCCTGTTTCCACTGCGCCTCCGTGGTGTCGGGCTTGACCCACTGACCCTTTTCCTGCAGCGCACATCCTGCGAGCAGCAATACCGAGGCGTATAGTATTTTCATGGTCTTCGATGCTGGATTATGAGAACCGATCCTAAGCACTGATTGTCAGACCATGAAGGGCCGAACCGGTTCCAGGCCGGCCCTTTCTGCGCGGCGTCCTCCCCTTATTACGCGGCGGCCGGATGCCAGCCCGCGTCGGCCCACAACGCGCCGCTCACCGCCTGATTTGAAATCATGAAGCAGATCGCGTCCGCGATCTCTTCGGGTCGAATCAGCCGGCCGAGCTGTGTCTCAGGCAGCACGTGCTTCTGCAGATACTCGTCGCCCAGCGCGCCCAGGATGGGCGTGTCGGTGAAACCCGGATGAATTACGCCGCAGCGTACACCGTGAAAGATCGCTTCCTTCATCAGCGTTGCGGCCGCGCCTTCCAGGCCCGCCTTGGCGGAGGCATAGGAAATCTGTCCTTTATTGCCCTGTGACGCCACCGAGCCGATGAAAATGATGGCCCCCTGAATTTCTTCTTCGGGTCCCCAACGTTTCAAGCCATTCTGATTGCGGTATTCCGCCATGCGCGCCACCGTCTCAATCGCCCAGTACACCGGCGCGATGAGGTTGACCTCGGTCACCTGACGAAACATCTCGACCGGATACATCTCAACCTGGCCGGAGCTGCGGTTGACCTTCACCGCTAACGAGTCGCGCACGATGCCGGCCGCCGGAACGCAAACGTTCACCACCTGGTGCTCCGCGCAGATCGTGTCGAACACTTCGCCACGAAACTCGCTGCTGGTGACGTCGCCCTGGAACGCCCGCGCCGCGGCTCGTCCGACCTTCTGGTTGATCTCATCAGCAACGCCGATGACGTCCGGGCTCATGTCGACCATGGCGATACATTTCGCCCCCCGGCGAGCCAGCTCGTTGCATACGGCGTTGCCAATTCCGCTGGCCGCCCCGGTAATCACCGCAACTTTGTCTTTAATTTCCATGACTTAGCCTCCAAAAGAAAATGATTGGGTGCCGGCCTGAATCTCAAGTGGCCGCCCCCTATTAAGCTCAATAGAGGAATTCTGGTACATAATTTTGTGCAGCGCAACATCGATTTTATCCATGTGTGAGGGGATCAGGCCGGCCCCCGCCTATCTCCCTTTAGACGGCGATGGGTAACGGAAGCAATGTTCCTTGGATTCCAAGGCGGGATACGCACAGCAACGGGCGATGCCCCGCCCCGCGATGGCCATGGGAGGCTCACAGGAAGATCGCCGCGCCGCCGTACGAGCGATAAAGGCGGTTGCAGGAATAGGACACAGGAAAAGGGATCGGAGTGAATTTGTCTTCTCTCCCGTTCGGTAAATGTTAACTGAGTTTTTTCTTCGATCCGTGAGCCGCGGTGCTCGGCTGCGGTAAGCTACGGCCCACCGAGAACCGGCGTTCCCATCTAATAAGGAGTCGAACATGCCGAAGGCTCTTGGCTCGACCGAAGTCGAACAGTTCCGCCGCGACGGCTACCTTCCGGCACGACCTGTGCTCTCGGTGGAGGAAGCGCTCGCGCTTCGCCGAAGTTTAGAGGCCTTCGAGGCCACCCTGGACGGGCCGCTCAAAGGCTCGAATCGATTCAAAAGCCACCTGCTGTTCAAGGGATTGGCGGATCTGATCCGCACGCCCCGGATTCTGGATATGGTCGAGGATTTGATCGGCCCCGACATCATGGTGTGGTCGACCGACTGGTGGATCAAAGAAGCGCACTCGCCCTCTTTCGTCTCCTGGCATCAGGACTCGCAGTACTGGGGCCTGGACACCACTCGATTGATGACGGTCTGGGTCGCGCTCTCCGACTCTACTGAGCAAAGCGGCTGTATGCGGGTGCTGCCGGGCAGTCACTTAGGCCCCGACCTGCCGCACGTCGAAACCTTTCACGAGCACAACATGCTCACTCGCGGGCAATCCATCCAATGCATCGACGAGAATCAGTCGGTGAACCTGGAGGTGCCCATCGGCCACGCGACGATGTTCGCGTTTCGTATCGCCCACGCCTCACACCCGAATCAAAGCGACGACCGGCGCATCGGCTACGCCATTCGCTATATCCCACCCGATGCCAGACAAACCCTGTCAGACCGTGATGCCGCGGCTCTGGTTCGGGGCAAGGACCAATTTGGCTACTTCGAGCATGAGCCGGAGCCCGCTTGTGATTTCGATCCCGTGGCGGTCGAGTTTCATCGCCGTACCGAAGAAGATCGGCGTCGGATCCTTTATCACGGTACCGGCCGAAACGAGCATCGAACCTGACCGGTCGCCGACCGATCGGCAAGAATTCAAAGGGTTTGATCTGTTGGATTCCATGACATAGCTTTTCAATACATCTCACTCTTTAAGTCTTTGCCATTTGTCACTGTCCTTTCGTCTTAGCCCGCATTTTTCGCGGGGCGCGTCAAACTGACAACAAATCGTCGAATCCGGTGTTGGAGAATCGATGAAACCGAAACTTACCGAGAGCGAGCGTCCGTTTCGCTTTTTCGATAACCGCGAGAAATATCTTCTCTTCGTCACCACCTGCGGCGAGAAATGGGCGGTGGCGGAGCGCATCGGCCGCGAAATCGAGCAAATCCAGCCGACGCCGCCGGCGCTCAAACTCTTTGATGCGGGCACCGGCGACGGCTCGGTACTGGCAAGCGTGTTGAGAGATCTCCACGCGCGGTTTCCGACGGTGCCGTTCCTCGCCGTCGGCAAGGAAATCAGTCTCGAGGACGTGAGGCTGACACTGGGCAAGCTCGCGGATCGCTTCTCCGAGCACCCTGAAACGGTAGTGGTGATGACCAACATGCACTACCGCGAAGCACCGTGGCTGCAACCCGAAACGCCCGAGGACCGGTCGGCGCTCAACTGGCAAACCGTGGAGCTCGAGGGGCACACGGCTCACGATTTCGACGCTCAGCTTTACGAGCTGGGCCCAAGACTCAGGGACTGGTGGGAGGTGCGGACCAGCAAACGCACGGGAAACCCGATCTACGTCCAGCCTTCGGTGCTCGTACTCTACCGCGCCGATCAGCGTTTCATCCTCGACGTCGTGATCCCGCCGAAGGCTCGCTTCGGCGCGAACTACGACCTGGTCATTGCCGCCCAGCCCTACCGCGCGCGCCAGCCGGTGGAGAAGAAAGTGCGCCTGGTGCTCGAACCCCTCGCCCGTTCACTCGCCGAAGGCGGCCGGATGATCACCATTCAAGCGACCGGCCAGGACCCGGGGATGGAAATCATTCGCAGCGTCTGGCCGCAGGAGCATCCGTTTCAAACTCCGGGGCCGATGCTGGTGCGGGTGCTGCTCGAACGTCTCACGGCGAGTGCCCCCGGGTCGCGCTTCGAGGCGGACAGCGATGACCAGTCGCTCTTCCGCTACGGCCTTCACGTGATGCCCACCGAAGTGGGCGAGCATATCGGCACCTCGACACTTCTCGCCGCATGGAACGCCGCCGTTTATGTCGCGCAGATCGACGACCACCAGGTATCGCAAGCCATGTCGACCAGCGTCTACCTCGACGCGACCCGGGAAGTGCTCGCTCGACACGGCGGGCTTTGGTTCATCGATGAATCGTTTGTGGTTGTCCGCCGACCAGGCCAATAAGAATTCAAGAGGCAAGTTCACCCCGCCTGCTTTATTCCGTTTAACTCGGGGAAGCCGGGAGAATTGGGGGTACCGGGACCGCTGTCTGATTTCGAGAGAAAAAAGAGGTCGGAGTCAATTCAGTCGCTGATTCGGCTTCGTCTGATGCTCGACTTGCCAAAGAAATATTAACTCCAACCCCTTTTTTGGATGCGCATCGGTATCGCTGCGGCGACAAACATTGAGCCGCAGTATTAAAGACTTTGAACCTTCGCCGCTTTCCAGCAAGGTCCCAACTCACCCTTTTGGCGGGATCCGGATCTTCTGCCCTGGATAGATCAAATTCGGATCCTTAATTACTTCCCGATTGGCATCGAAGATCTTCGAATAGGCCATGGCATTTCCGTAGAACGTCTTCGCGATCCCGGAGAGGGTGTCACCTTTCACGATGGTGTAATACTCCACGGAGGCCGCGGGCGCCGGTGATTCCAGGTCGTCGATGGTGACCTCGGAAACGCCTTTGACGTTACCCGCCATCAGCACGGCCTTCTCCATGGCTTCCGCGGACTCCGCCTTGCCGGACAAAGCCACGACGCCGTCCTTGTATTTCACTTTCAGATTCGAAATACCCGGATTCGTCTCTTCGATGTGGCTTTGGATCTTTTCTGCCTCATCATCGTCGTCACCAAAGAGTTTTTTTCCAAAGTTGGATGCAAAATCCAATAATCCCATTGCTCGCTCCTTAATAAATTACTTCAAAAACTTTTTCGCCAGACCAGTAAGAACGTTTCCTGCGGAGGCGCCCTCATTACCGCCGAGCAGCCCGTCCAGCATGCCGAGGCCGCGCTCGGCATCGCCGAGGTTGGGCATTCCACCGGAGAACATCTGCATCAGACCGCTCGATTGCGCCTGTTTGCTGAGCGCGCCCATGGCAACCGCGGCCACCAGCGGCAGCATCGACTTCATGATTCCGGTGTCGAGACCGGTATCGTTCGCCACCTTTGCCGCAACTTCCCGGCTTGCGTCCTTGCTGCCAAGCAGATGCCCGAGGATCTTGTTGCCGTCGGCTACCGTCGCCTCGTCATCGAGGACCTTCGGGTTGTCAAGATATTGCTGATGTCGTCCGCCGCTCAGCGCACCCATCAGGGCCTCCATGCCACCTTCCTGGCGAACGTTCTTCCGGATGCCTTCGTTTAAGGCGGGAATCACCTCGGAGACGGCGCGCTTTGTCTGATCCGGGGACAGCTGGCTGCGACGCGCCAGCTGCTGAAGGACGTCGTCTCCGCCGCCCATACCCATGATCGTGTCCAGTAAGTCCATGCTCTGCCCCTGCTGTAGGTAAACCGCTCGATTACGCTCGCGCATCGAGGTGGTAATGCTACGGCGGGGACAGCAGGGTTAGAAACGCCTGGACCTCAAACTTTACATTTGTTCACGATCGCGTCGAGAACACGGGCGCAGCCGGACCTCCGATGGGTTTTGCTGCGGCGGGAATTCAGGGCGGAATAAAAAGGGTCGGGTAATTCGAAAAGAGTATACTTGTTTTCTAAAGAGGAGCTTTACAAGGCGAGAATCGAGACGAATGGAAATAAGTAAACTGTCCCCGTATTTCCCTCCCATTCGCATCGTACAGATCACCGACACCCATCTTTTCCGAGATCCGGACGGCGTTCTGGCCGGAGTGCCGACGTGGCAAACCTTTCGCGCCGTACTGCGGCAAATTGAGCGCCAGCACAGTGATTTCGATTACCTGATCCTAACCGGTGACCTGGCTCAAGATGAAGAGTTCGAGACCTATCTGATGCTGCGTGAGGCATTGGGCGATTGGCTCGAGCGTTGCCGAATCATCCCCGGCAACCACGATGACCCCGCCAAGCTGAAAAAGGCATTTCCCGAACTGTTCCCGCACGAGGAGGGTCCGCTCACATTCTCATTATCAACCGGCGGCTGGAAAATTATCGGCCTCGATTCCCAACTCCCGGGTGAGACCAAGGGGCGCGTCGATGCCAGCCAGCTTCAGTGGTTGAGAGATGAGCTTCGGAAAGACTCAAGCGTCCGGACCCTGTTATTCGTCCATCATCCTCCCATCTCCATAAACGTCGAGTGGCTCGACAAGGTCGGACTCGACGGCGCTAGAGACCTAGTCGATCTCATCGAAGTCTCGCCACAGGTAGAAGTGGTTTGTGCGGGTCACGTACACCGGGAATTTACAGGCAGAATTGGCGCTGCGGCGGTATATACAACGCCCTCGACCTGTGTGCAGTTCGGCGCTCGCAGCGAGAAGTCGTTCGACACGAGGACAGCCGGCTATCGGACATTCCGGCTCGATGACGGCCACCACACGGAGGTGCATCGGCTATCAGAAAAAACGGCACCGGAGTTGAGTAGTTGACTAAAAGGGGATTCTTTTGGGCATCGCCGAACTTTGGTTTCCGATTCGGATAGTCAACAAGAATCAGTATTCAAAATGGCTGCGCGCTTGCGGAAAGTCCGTCAATTGGAAGACGTACCAGGCATATGCTCCAGAACGCAAAGGTAAAGGAGCTTCTCATCCCTGAAGGCTTGCACTCTCAGCGGGAGATCCCGTATCAGTTCGGCCACGCGCTTTTCGCCGGGCAGGGTGTGGGGAATCATCCTGGGATCTTGGGCTGCCAGCTCTTTTGCAAACGCGGCTCCCATCGGATGACTGATGATAATGCGCCCGTTCCGGTGGAGATGTCCCGCGGATACCCTCAGCGTATCTTGCTGGTTCCACATGTTTCCAAACACGGCGTTGAAGAAGATTGCATCAAACGGCCCAAGCGCCGCAGGAATGTCGATCACGTCGCCGCACCAGAATTTCACGCCGGGGTAGCGTTTTCGTGCTTCGGCCAACATGGGCTCGCTCAGATCGCAGCCGATGATGTCCCGGACTCCGCAGCGCTGAATATGGGGGATCAGAACGCCGGTTCCGGTTCCGACATCGAGGACCCTGTCTTTAGCCTTGAGTTTTGCAGCAGCGACAATCTGCTGCGTCCGTCGCTCCACATCCTCGGGAATGGGTCGTCGGAAGAACTCGACATTCTCGTCGAATACTCGCCGTTGATAGAGGTTATGTTGTCGTCGATTTTTGAGATCAGACACGGCGACGGTTTATCTCAATAAAAACAACCCGATAATTCAAAGGGTCGGATCCCATGTAATGTACAGCGACGCCTGATTAATGAATACGACACCTTCGATTGCCGGTGCCCGCGCGATGAAACGATTAGCCGCCGCCTTCGACGAACTCGACATCAGCAATCCAGTTTCGCCGGCGCCGCTCAAGACGGCTGCCCTGATTCTCTTCCTCGAAGGTGGCCGACGCGCGGCGTAGAAGCGAGAGCGGCACGTTTTCAAAAGCGTTAACGCTGACCACGGCGTAGAGCCGATTGGCGATCCGGGAGGTGACCACAGGAGCGATGCCGCACCTCGAGCAGATGTGGAACTCAGCGGTCTTCGTTCCGAAGGCGTACTTCGATACGAGCGAAGGCTCCTGGACGCTGACTCTCAGCGAGCCCGTCGAGCAGGAAGTCCACACCCCGCCGTGCTTGGTGCAAAAGGAACAGGTGCAGGCGCGGGCAGGGATCTCCACCGGGTCCGGCGCCCAGGTGAGCGCAAACGAAATGTTTCCGCAGTGACAGCGTCCTGAGATCAGCATTATCGGCTCCTCGCGCCTGCGGCGCGGCGAACGGCCTTTACCAACTCACCGCGACGTCTGCTGCCCGCCGAAGTTTCAGAAGGATCCCCTTTCTCAGTCCCGGTTTCGGCAATAAACTCTGACCCATTAAGCTCGACTATGAGCACTCCATAGCCCGTTCCGAGGTACTGCTCAGCCTCTGAGAATGGAATCAAGTGAGTTTCTTCACCACGAAGCAACAAAACTGTTTCTTCTGCTCGAAACTCGGCATGCCCATTCTTATATTGATCGTTAAACAGCTCAGTCGCTTTGTAGCAGAATCGGTAATGTAATCCGGCAGGTTTCTTTCTCCATTCATGGACAACGCGATCCCGCATTTCTTTGCGGATGAACTTTTTTAAGAACTGCTCGGGTAATGTGCTCATAGTTAAAAAATGTCGCCGGGGCGGTTAATCTGAAGCCGTACTCAACGAGTTCAGTCCCAGCGGTTTCAATTTTTTCACGGCCGCCCACCTGCCACCCGGATATTGGCGCCGGCAACGAAAGAGGCTTTGTCTGAAAGCAGCCACAGTACCGCCTCGGCAATCTCTTGCGGATCAGCAACCCGGCCCATGGGAATGGTGGACTTGCCCCGTTCCAGCGCGGCGGGCTCGGGCATGTCCGTTTGGGTCAGCCCCGGGCTCACCGCGTTGACCCGGATCCCCTCCCCCGCGACCTCCTGCGAAAGCCCGATTGTGAAGCTGTTCACCGCCCCCTTCGACACCGAGTACTGAACCCCATCGCCGGGGTTACCGATATAGGCGGCGCCGGACGAGATGTTGACGATCGCGCCCCCGCTGCCGCCGTGGCGCATCGACATGCGCCGCACAGCTTGCTGCGAGCAGGCAATCAGGCCGACGACGTTGATGGCGAGGACCTGCTGCAGATCTTCCAGGGCGAGCTCATCCACGCGTGAACGGGGCCCGTGAATGCCGGCATTGTTGACCAGGGCGGTCACGGTCCCGAACTCTCGGTCCACGGTCTCGAACAGGCGCCGCACCTCGTCGCTGCGCGCAACGTCGGCGGCCACCGCGATGGCGCGGCCGCCTTTATCCGCGATGTCCGCCACCACCCGTTCTGCCGCCTCCTTGCCGGCGCGATAGTTAACGCAAACAGCGTAGCCGTTCTCCCCGAGCAGCCGGGCGATGGCTGCGCCTATCCCCCTGCTCGCTCCGGTGACGATGGCGACTTTGGCCATGCTTCTTCTCCTTTACCGTCGTAGTAACTTAAGAAGGTGCTTTTACATTAGAAACTACAACCAAATATTCGATGTCCCGAACCTGTGCAATTGTTTGAGCTCAGGCCGCAGCCCGAAGGGACCACCGCACTTGCAGCGATTCGTTAGCAGCCACCGTCCCATGGCTTAAGCCTCGGAAGCCAACGGCCGACCTCAGCACTGTAACGTGCCCACTCACTTCCAAACTGAGCACTCAACCAAGGCTCCTCATTTACCAATACTCGAAGATGGAAGGCGATAGCCAGGACGGCGGTATACAGAGCCAAAACCGGCGACGTCAGAAATACAGACCAACCACCGACCAGCGTGAGCACCCCAACGTACATTGGATTTCTTACGTAGCGATATAAGCCGACCACGACCAGATTTTTTGGTGGATCCCATGGTGCTAACGTTCCCTTACCGGAGACATAGAAATCTCGGACGCACCACAACAGCAAGATGCAGCCCAGGCCCATTACGACCGCGCCCTGCCATAAAACACCGTCGCTCCATGGATCAATTAAGGCCAAAAGCGGAGGAACAATGAATGCCGCGACGCCGGGCAAAACAAGAAAGGCAAGCAGCGCACGGTAAAACATCGAGTCTGCTAACGACCAAATTTACGGGGTAATTCGGGGACAGTATACTTATTTTGCAACGAGGGACTTTACTAAGGTGAGGATCGAGTCGAACGGAAGAAAACAAACTGCACCATATTTCCCCAAATTTCTGAGGCGGCCCGCGTGAGTGAAGTGAACGCCTCGAGCAGGATGTCAGGTGGCTTGATCTATATCTCGCACCCATAGTTGGATTCTCAGCAGCGCATTCCCCGGAATTCGATCTGGCACACCTTTTTTGCCGTAGGCCAAATGGGGCGAAACGAGCACTTCCCGATATCCACCCTTTTTCATTCCGTACAGGCTTTTCTCAATACCGGCAATGGGATGACGTTTGCCGAGCTCAGTCACGTGGTCGATTAATTCGACTCCTTCAACATCGCGAATGCTTAGGTACGCGCGCGCCCGAGCTATGATCTCCGCGTCTTGTGTAACCTCGTCACCTTTTCTCAAGAATAACCGCGCATTGTAGGTAACGACCGCGCCCTTTATCGCGACACGGCCTTCTCCGACAGATTCGTCAATCAGCTCGAGGCCCTTTGTTATTTTGACTGTCACCTAACGACCAAGCTCAGCTGCGGGCAAATCGCGTAGGGGGGTAATTCGGGGACAGTATACTTATTTTCCTAAGAGGGACTTTACCAAGGCGAGAATCGAGTCGAACGGAAATAAGTAAACTGTCCCCATGTTTCGCGGATTTGGCATTTTGACTATGGATGCAAAGGGCGCATTCGGTGTTCGTAAGTCATTGAATCTACGATTACCTCACACTTGGAGCTCCGAAGATCAATCGGTTACGAGTTGTGAGCTTCCCCATTCGCCTCCAACCTCTGGTAGGGTTGAGTCCTGATCGAGGTCAACCATTCCCGTGAGGTCCAAATTAGGATACCGGGAAAGCACTGCTCAGAGTGCGAGTGCCATTGCTTCAAGGGATATGGGCTTCCCTTCTTTTAGCCGCCCTGCGCAGCAACGGCTCGGCATTTTGGAAAGGTCGCTTTTTTTCAGGTAATACGGAAAAGCGACGCAGAATCTCTTTGCGGTTTCGCCGTGCTCTGAACATCCAAGACATCAAGCC
>JBFHVA010000118.1:0-10812 GCA_041589735.1 Gammaproteobacteria bacterium
CGGTAGTCGCTGTGGCAGAGGACGACATCCATTTTCTCGGGCTGGCTGCGCTCCAGCCAGTTGAGGCACCACTCCAGCGCCGGCTGAGGCGAGCTCAGCGCGTCCAGGTAGCGGCGATAAAGGTTGACCCGATTGAGCGCCGGCGCGTAGCCGCACTCTGGAAGAAATTCGAGCCCCGGAATTCCCGGACGAATGGCGTGCAGGATGGCGAGCTCCTCGCCGAGCCTCTCAACCAGGGCCTCCCGGGCAGTCTCCAGCCCCGGATCGCGCACCAGCTTGTGGCCAGCGGCCACTCCGGAAACCCGGCGCATTACGAAAAAAGCGCGGCCGATAACAGAAGGATCGTCGCAAAGCCAAAGCGGCTCGGGCACGGTAACGCCCGCGGCGTGCACCGCCTTGAGCACCGCAAATTCCTCACTCCTCGACAGGCTGGTCTGCACCCTCGACGTTGCGTCGGTGCGCAAAACCAAGGCGTGCCGCCCATGGTCGGATCCTCCTTCCACCTCGATGTCCAGGGCATAATTTTCCTGTACGGCGCCGCCCCTCAGGAGCCGCATGTCGCGGATTTCCAGGCGCGCGCAGTCACAAACGCCGGCAAGAAATTCGCCCACCGCGTACACCATCTCCTTACCGAGATGAGAGGCCTGACTGCCGCCGTTCAGCCCCATGACCAGAATTCCGTGCCCAATTTCATCAAGTTTCGCGACAACACCATCTTGTGCACTTCCGAGGCGCCGTCAACCAGACGCGCCTGACGCGCATAACGGTAAATCCACTCAAGCACCGTGTCTTTCGAATACCCGCGCGCGCCGCAAAGTTGAATCGCCGTATCCACCGCTTTGTGCAAAGTGTCGGCAACCGCCACCTTGGCCATGGACACTTCCTTACGGGCAAAGTCTCCCTGATCCAGCTTCCACGCCGCGTGCATGGTGAGCAGCCGACCCGTCTGAATGTCCATGGCCGCCTCGCCCAGCAGCCACTGTACGCTCTCCCTTTCAGCGAGCTTGCTTCCGAATGCCTCACGCTCCTGCACGTATGCGGTGGCGATCTCGAGCGAGCGTTTGGCCAGCCCGAGCCAGCGCATGCAGTGAGTCAGCCGGGCCGTGCCCAGGCGGATCTGGGTGAACTTGAGCCCGTCACCGATGTCCATGAGTCGGTTTTCGTCCGGGATCTCAAGCCCGTTGAATCGAAGCTCGCAGTGTCCCCCGTGCTCCTCCGGCCCCATGATGGGTATGCGCCGCACCAGCTCCCAGCCGGGATCGTCGCGATGAAACAAGAACGCCGTAAGCCCCTTGCGCGGATCGTCGGAAGTGCGGGCAACCAGGATGAAATGGGCGGCGACCTCCGCTCCAGTGATGAACCATTTATCCCCATCAATAACCCACTTGTCGCCCTTGCGCGTCGCCGTGGTGCGCATCATGCCGGCGGGATCGGAACCGGATCCGGGAGGCGGCTCGGTCATGACGATGGCGGACCGCACCTTGCCGTCCACGATCGGCTGGAGCCAGCGTGTCTTCTGCGCCTCGGTGGCGACCTTTTCCAGCACCAGCATGTTGCCATCGTCGGGCGCCGCGCTGTTGAAGATCGCGGGACCGAAGATGGAGCGATTCATCTCCTCGTAGCAGGCCGCCATAGCGACGGTATCGAGTCCCTGCCCGCCGCGGCTTTTGGGCATCTGCAGGCACCAGAGTCCTTCCGATCGGGCCTGTGCGCGCAACGGCTCCAGCAATGCCGGCGCGATATTCTCGCCCTCGTCGTAGGAATCCGGCTCGATTTCCAAAGGCACAAGGTGCGCATTCACGAACGCGCGGATTCGCTGACGATAGTCCTCTGTTTCGGGGCTGAGCCTGAAGTCCATTGAATATGCCGTTGTGTGGGATTGAGCGCCGGGCCTCGAATTGCCCTCGACCGCTTGCCAAACATACCATAACCGCCCTTTGTGACTCAGAGCCGGGCAACCGTTTGCCATAAGCGAATGTCTACGACAACGATAGAGCCGATTCTTGAAACCCGAGGGCTAGGCAAGCGGGTGCCGAGCCCGGAAGGTGAGCTGGTTATACTGGACGACATCAACCTGCGCATCGTCCGCGGTGAGAAGCTCGCCATCGTCGGCGCATCCGGGTCGGGCAAGTCGACCTTGCTCGGCCTGATGGCGGGGCTCGACGCCGCGTCCGACGGCACCGTTTATCTCGACGGCTACGATCTCGGCAATCTGGATGAGGACGGCCGCGCCGCGCTCCGCGCCGGGCGGGTCGGCTTCGTGTTTCAGTCGTTTCAGCTGCTGCCGAGCCTGACGGCCCTGGAAAACGTCATGCTGCCTATGGAGCTCGCCGATCACGATTCGCCGGAGTCTGCGGCCAGGTCGATTCTGGATCGAGTCGGTTTATCGGCGCGGCTGCGTCATTATCCAAAGCAGCTCTCGGGAGGTGAACAACAACGGGTCGCCATTGCCCGGGCCTTCGCCAACAACCCGATGGTGCTGTTCGCCGATGAGCCCACCGGCAACCTGGACACCGCCACCGGACAGAAGATCATAGAGCTGCTGTTTGACCTGAACCGCGAGCACGGCACGACGCTGATTCTTGTAACCCACGATACGCGACTGGCAGAGCCCTGCGATCGTGTAGTAACGCTGGATGGCGGAAGGTTGGTGAATGGTGAGGCTTAGAGGCGGCCAGAATTCAGCCATCGCGCGCAAGCGCGCTTCACCCTCAGCGCGCGCTCAGTAAGATGGCTTCCCCCACCCAACCCCCGGCGTCACGCTTCACGGTCACAAAAGCGGTTCGGCTTGCGCTCAGGTTTCTCAAGCGGGAGTGGCACGCCGGCGAGCTGCGGGTGCTAATTGCCGCCGTCGTCGTCGCCGTTGGCGCGATCACCGCGGTGGGATTTTTCACCGATCGCATGAATCGCGCCATGGAGCTCGGCGCCACCGAACTGCTGGCCGCCGATCTGCTGGTCCGCTCCACCACTCCGGTAGAAGAAGCGATTGCCGCTGAAGCGCATCGCCGCGGTCTGGCGACTGCCGAAACCGTGAGCTTTCGCAGCGTGGTGGTGGCCGGCGATCAGTTTCAGCTCACTGAACTCAAAGCCGTCAGTGACGCCTATCCACTCCGCGGCCGCCTGCGCACCGCAGCCGTACCTTACGGTAACGACTCCGAGACGTCGCAAGTCCCGCCCCCTCAGACAGTCTGGCTGGATCCGCGGCTGTTCGGACTTCTTGGCGTCAGCTTGGGTGACCAGGTCGAAATCGGGGCGCGGCAGTTCCGGATCGGCGCTGTATTGAGTTTTGAACCCGACCGCGGCGGTGACTTGTTCAACATCGCGCCACGGGTCTTGATCAATCTCGATGACCTCGACGGCACCGGACTCATCAGACCCGGAAGCCGGGTGCGGTACCGAACGCTGTTTGCTGGAACGCCGGAACAAATCGACGCCTTTCGGGGCTGGCTTTCCGAACGGCTGACGGCCGACCAAACCATTCAGGGTATTCGCGACGCGCGCCCGGAGCTGCGACGGGCGCTGGAGCGGGCAAACCAGTTCTTAAGCCTCGCGGCGCTGGTCAGCGTGCTGCTTGCCGGTGTCGCCATAGCCATCGCCGCGCGGCGTTTCGCCAGCCGTCATCTGGATACGGCGGCGATGCTTCGCTGTCTCGGCGTCGGCCAGCGTGAAGTGGGCATCATTTATGCCACCGAGGTATTCGTCATCGGCGCCGCGGCCAGTGTCGCCGGGTGCGCGGCCGGATATGCGGCGCAACTCGTGCTCGCGGGGCTGTTTTACACCTTCATTGTAAGCGGTCTGCCCGCGCCGTCGCTGTTACCGGTGGCGCAGGGATTTGGCATCGGCTTCATCACCCTCGCCGGTTTTGCCCTGCCGCCACTCCTCAGACTGCGGGACGTCCCTCCTTCCCGCGTGCTCCGTCGCGACCTCGGGCCGGCCCATCTCGGAACCTTCGGTCTCTACGCCGCGGCGGCGCTTGCTTTTGGTGGCCTCATCTTCTGGCAGGCGCAGGATCCGATACTCGCCGCCTACGTCATCGGCGGCGGCTTGGCGACCATGGCGGTGCTTTGTCTGGTGGCGGTTCTGCTGGTCCGAGTGCTTTCCCGCTTTCGCCGCCGCGTCGGCGTCGCCTGGCGTTTCGGTTTTGCCAACATTACCCGGCGTGCCGGTGCCAGCACGCTTCAAATCGTCGGCTTTGGGGTCGGCATCATGGTGATGCTGTTGCTGTCGCTGGTTCGCTCCGACCTGTTGGACTCATGGGATCAGACGGTGCCACCGGATGCGCCCAATTATTTTCTTGTCAACGTGCAGCCCGACGAGGTGGATGCGCTCGACGCTTACCTCGCCGACAACGGACTCGCCTCGACGGCCCTCTACCCCATGGTCAAGGGCCGTCTGACGGCCATAAACGGCAACCCGGTGAAGCCGGAGGATTACGGAGAGCATCGCGCGCAGCATCTCGTGGCGCGCGAGTTCAATCTCTCCTGGCTTTCAAACCTTCAGCCTCAGAACCGCGTGGTCAGCGGCAGCTGGTGGACGGCCGATGACTACGGCAAGCCGCTGCTTTCGGTGGAACAGGGCATCGCGGAGCGACTGGGTTTCAAACTCGGCGACGTGCTTCGTTTCAACGTCGCCGGGCGCGACATCGACGCGCCCATCACCAACCTTCGCCACGTCGAATGGGACTCTTTTCAGGTGAATTTTTTCGTCGTCACCCCGCCCGGCGTGCTGGACGCCTATCCGGCCACGTACATTTCCGCCTTTCACCTGCCGCGGGAACGCAATAACGTCCTGCTGGGCCTGATCCAGCGCTTTCCCAGCGTGACGGTTATCGATACCGACGCACTGCTTGAAAAAATTCGCGAGATCATGGAGCACGCCACCACCGGCGTAGAGTACGTGTTTGCCTTCACCCTGATTGCGGGCGTGGTGGTGTTGTTTTCAGCGATTCAATCCACGCTGGACGAGCGCCGCTACGAATCCGCAGTCGTCCGCGTCCTCGGCGCCGGCCGCAGTCACGTAACCAGGGGCCTGCTGGCGGAATTTCTAACGCTGGGTCTGCTTTCGGGGCTGGTTGCGGCCATCGCCGCTACCGCAACCGGTGCCGTGCTCGCTCTGGAAGTCTTCGACATCAGCTACCGGATTAATCCGTGGCTGTGGCTTTTTGGCGCCGGCGGCGGCGCCGCCGGAGTCGGTATCGCGGGCTGGCTCGGCACCCGGAGCGTGCTCGACCATCCCCCGGTGGAAACCCTCCGCAGCACTTGAAGAGAGACGCTTTCCTAGCGGCGCTCGTGGCGTAAGCCGAAAACGTAGCGCGGCTCGACAATATCGCGCACGAAATGAAACGGGCGTGCGCCGGAACCAAGAAATCCAGGCGCCCGGGTCAAAATGATATCGCCTGCAGCGTTGGGGATCTCGCGCGTATTTTTGCCGCTGCGATCGGCGCACACTCCGAAGCACCCGCGCCCCGCAAGCACGAAAAGACAAATCACGTTTCGATAACCGCTGCGATCCCGGTGTGGCGTGATCCCGACCTCGCCGGGCGCGTAGCGTTGCAGCATCAGGTCGTTGAACTGCACTGGACTTTCGAAAGGGTAATCCGGCCCCTTGGCGAAAGACGCGTCCCATAGCGACTGAAATTCATCACGTAATTTCCTAAAACCGCTTGCCTGCGGGAAATGGTCACACACCTCCATGCGCTGATAGACGATTCGATCGCCTTCGCCGATGGACTCCCGCGCGGACCTGAACGTAGCGGTCTCCGCCTCCGCCAACAGCTCGCGGCGAAACGAATCGCTCAACAACGGCAAGGAAAGGGCGTCATGCTGCTTGAGACCGCGGACAATTTCTTCCGCCGGGAGGGTCGAAATCGCGAACTTGGATCCCATCGCGACGGACCAGGGTTCTGCCAGTGCTGAGATTTCAGCCGGCTTTCTTCTTCGGCGAGTCGACCCCAAGCCGTTGGTGAATGACATTGCTGGTGGTCGTGTACTGCAGATGCACTTTTTTTCCGGGATTCAAATGCGCCTTGACGGCGAACGCAGCAAGCGCGGCCTCGTGGAATCCGCTTAAGATCAGCTTTTTCTTTCCCGGATAGGTGTTGATGTCTCCGACGGCAAAAATCCCCGGAACGTTGGTCTGAAACGTTTCCGTATTCACTTCGATCTTGTCCTTGTCAAGACTCAACCCCCAATTTGCAATGGGTCCCAGCTTAGGTGAGAGACCGAAAAATACCAGCAGATGGTCCACCGGAATCGTGGTGGTTTGACCGTCGAGGGAAGTGATTTCGACCTCGGAAAGCCCGCCGCCGTTCTCTGAGTACCTGGAGACGTTGCCGTACAGAAGGTTCATTTTCCCTTCTTCCACCAGCGCCTTCATTTTCGACACCGAAGCGGGCGCCGCGCGAAAGTCGTGACGCCTGTGCACCAGAGTCATCGACTTAGCTTTTTCGTAGAGATTGAGCACCCAGTCCAATGCAGAGTCACCGCCCCCCAGCACCATCAGCCGTCGTCCCTCGTGCAGGGATGGGTCTTTTACACTGTAGAATAATGAGCGCCCATCGAACTTCTCGATTTCGCCCACCTTGAGCGGCATGGGCTCGAAGGAACCGACGCCGCCGGCGACCACTACCGCACGGGTCTCGAACTCGGTGCCGGTATTGGTCTTCAAGTAAAAACTTCCGTCATCGAGTTTTTCAATAACCGTCACCTGCTGTCCCAGGTGGAATTCGGCGTTGAAGGGCTTAATCTGCGCCAACAGCCGGTCCACCAGCTCTTGCGCACCACACACCGGAATCGCAGGAATGTCGTAGATGGGCTTGTCCGGGTAGAGCTCGGCGCACTGCCCGCCAACATGGGGCAAGGATTCGACCAGGTGAGCGTGCATCCCGTGAAGTCCAAGCTCGAAAACCTGGAACAGGCCGCAGGGACCACCTCCGATGATTACGGTTTCCGCCTTTATCGTCACTGGGTCTACACCTTGTCGTTTTCGTTCGAGACTTATGGGGTAGCCCGGAGCTTATCCTTTTTTGTCGGTTTCGTCCCCGGCGTCAAAACTGAGGTCGGTGAAAAAATCGATTGTCTCATCGTCAACTTCAAGATCCAGAATCAGCGGCGGCGCTTGCGGGCGCTGCGCCGAGGCGGCCACGGGTTTCCTCTCCTCTGCGGCTTGTGGTGCTTTGCTTTTGTCAGAACCGGACTCACCGGACCCTTGAGAATCCATAATGCGCTTCGCTTCCTCGAGCTTCGAGTCGTCGTCGAAAAGCGGATGCCCGGGCATAAGCCCGCGTCCGATTTCTTTTATTCGCTTCCGGGTTTCCGACAACTGGCCCTGGCTCATCTTCGCGAGGATCTGCTCCTGCTCCGATGCTCTGGCGGAATTCCCGAGCGCCGAATCCACGTGCAGGAGCCGCAGTCGATACTCCGGATTGTCCCCGTCACCTTTCGACAGCTCGTCGAGTAGCTGTTTGGCCTTGGGGAGGTCCCCGTCGGCAATGAGCGTATCGACCTCCGCGAGCACGTCCGGATCATCGGCCTTTTGCCTGACGATGGTCTCGCTCCACTCGAGCTCGGGGGCAGTGTCCGAATCCGACCGCTTCGGCTTGGGCGCCGCGGCGGCCGGCTTTGACGGCTGGTGTTTTTTAGCGGGGGCCGGCGCGGGCTCACGTTTGGCGGCGGGCGCCGGCTCGGGCTCGGGCCACTCTTCGAGCGCTTCGGGCTCCTCATCCGCCAACGGAGCAGGCACCGCCGAGCTGCCGCCTTTTAGAATGGTAAGTTCAGCGGTCCTGGCCCTGGCCACCGAGCGCAGGTAAAGCGCCCAGCCGAGCAGAATCACCAGGATGCCGGCAAACGCGCCCTCCGTCAGATAATTTCTCACCGCTCCGGGAAGCTCGATGGGGCCGAGGTGTATGGGAGCCATCACGGTCGAAACCTGCGGCCTCGGCACCGGCGCGGGACGCGGCGCGGCTACCGGTGGTTGCAGCATAGCAACGGTCTCGGGCCGCTCGGCTTCTGCCGCCAGCCTGGCAATCACTTTTTCCTGTGCCGCCACGACACCGCGCATACGCTGGATCAGCTCTTCGTGATGATTCAGGTACGACGACTTTTCGGCGTTCGACTGCTCGAGAGAGGCCACCTGGTCCCGCACCTTGAGGATCCGGCCGCGCAGCTCCGGCGCCCCGGCATCGAGCAGCTCGGCACGGCTGAGGCCCGGAGTACCAACCTTGGGCATCAGGTCCCAGTCCAACTTCAGGCTCACGCCCGATCTCGCCTCCGAACTCTGGGCGATGGCGCCGGGTAGGCCGCACAGGATCATCACTGCCATACCCAGGCACCAACGGGCCAGGTTCTTGGAGACCGATGAAAGCATGCTGTGTTCGACCATGGAAGGCGCGTATATCAGTGCCGCAGTGTTCCGCCCAATCGCCCGGAGCCTGCTGCAAGCTGTTTCCGATGCATTAAGAAGCGTGGCCCATGAAACCGACCTTGTAAACCAAATCGGCCGTTTCGTGCGCAATTGCGAGCCCCCCACCGGAACGTCGAGAACGCACTTCTGCCGCCTCGGCGCCGGGAACGAATTTCGCCGCTCGAATGACGGTCTGTTAAAGTGCACGCCGTAGACGTCCGGGCGATGCATTGAGGAGGCAGGTACATGAGCACCCCCAAACCAGGAATCAGAACCCCCGAGCTCGAGGTTAAGACCCTCGAAGGGGACACCTGGCGACTCTCAAATCAGAAGCCGAAAAACTTCACCATGGTTGTCGCTTACCGGGGTATTCACTGCCCCATCTGCAAGACCTACGTGCGCGATTTGGATCGCAACGCTGAAGACTTCAAGAAGCGCGGCGTCGAAACCATCATCGTGAGCACCGACACGAAAGAGCGAGCCGAGCAGACTAAAGAGGACTGGGGAATCAAGAACCTGAATATTGGGTATGGGATGAGTATCGAGAAGGCGCGCGAGTGGGGCCTTTACATTTCGAGCGGACGTGGCAAGACGTCGCTTGGCATCGAGGAGCCGGATCAGTTCAGCGAGCCCGGATTGTTTCTGGTTCAGCCCGACTGCACGCTTTATGCGGCGTCGGTGGCCACCATGCCGTTCGCACGGCCGCATTTTAATGAAGTGCTGAGCGCGGTCGATTTTATTGTTGAGAAGAATTACCCGGCCCGCGGTGAAGCTTGACGCGAGGTTGAACGATGCCCGCTTTTAAATCGGGCTTTATCGGATCCTTTGCGAATCTTCCAAACACGCCAGCCAAAACCAGGCTACTGCACGCGCGTGAGCAAATTCCGAGGCGCCGGCGGGTTCGAGCTTGCTCGCGATCCATTAGAACAGGCCGTGCCGAAAACGAAGTATCTAAATTCAACTCCCGTCACCAGTTGATTCGCTTTCGGTCGCGGAAAAATCCGCCGCTCGGTCCGCCTTCAGGAAGCGTCGCAAGCCAGACAATGGTGTCCGCGCCCTGCTCCGGCGATCGGGGCGCCTTGTCGCCACCCATGTCGGTACGCACCCAGCCCGGGCATACTGAGTTCACCTTGATGTTAGTTCCCTCAAGCTCGCGCGCCAGAATCACGGTGACGGCATTCAGCGCGGTCTTGGAGATACGGTAGCCCGGATAGCCGCCGTCCATTTCGGAAAGCTGACCCATACCGCTGGATACGTTCACGATTCGGCCGTAGTCGTGTCGGCGCATCAGCGGCACCAGCGCGTTTGCCACCATGAGCGGACCAAGCGTATTGACATCAAAGGTATCGCGCACCAATTCCCGATCCGCCTGAAAGATGCTTGCTCCGCGCTTCGATGAATCACGCATTATGCCGGCGTTGTTTACCAGCACGTCGAGACGACCTAGGTCCCGGTCAATGCTTTCTGCGCAAGCGTCGATTGTTTCGACCTTGGTGACGTCGAGCAGCCGGAACTCGACTTCGAGGCTTTCGGATTTGAGAATGCCAGCAGCCCTCTCGCCGGCTGCGGCATTCCTCGCCGCAAGGATCACGCGCAGGCCCTTGCGGCCCAGCTGCCGGCAGGTTTCGAATCCGATGCCGCGATTGCCCCCGGTGACGAGGGCGATTCTCTTTTCTGTGCCCACGCTTTTCTCCCTTCTGCGGCCCGAACCCAGGCGGGGAATTGAATCTCAGGCGGAAGAACGTCCGCTCGACATCTATCTGCCCCGCTTTCTAAAAGCTAATGGTAAACCCGCTTCGTCGCCAGACCAGCACGCGAGGAATTTGCGTTTGAGCCGGTCGGCTGGCACGGATTCCTGCTTCAGTTTTCGATCGCCGGCACGGTGTTCAGATAGGTCACGATGGCGTCGATGTCTTCATCGCTGAGATGGCGCGTGCTCTGTTCGATGACGTCGGCCATTATCCCGCCAGCGACGTCTCCGTCCGGCAGCAGCCCCGATCTGAGATATTCCCGGATCTCGCCGGCACTCCAGTCACCGATGCCGTCGTCCGGATGGGTGGTTATATTTGGTACCGCCTCGCCCTCGGGACCATCCGGATTCCCTCCGAGATGTTTCTCTCGGTCGAGCGCGCCGAAAAGGTTACGCGGGGTATGGCACTCTCCGCAGTGGCCGAGCACGTTTACCAGATAGGTACCGCGGTTCCACGCCGGGCTCTTATCGTCCTGACTCGCGAAGGGTTCGGAAGAATGAAACAGCAGCTTCCAAAAATAGAGCAACGGACGATAGCGCAGATACCACGGAAGCTCGTGCGGCTGGTTGAGATTATCCGCCTTAGGCACCCGCTCCAAGTACGCCATCAGTGCGCGTATGTCCTCATCCAGCATCCCGGCGTAGGAGGTATACGGAAACGC
>JBFHVA010000119.1:0-10632 GCA_041589735.1 Gammaproteobacteria bacterium
GACAAATTGCCGCCGCTATCTAAAGCAAGCCTTGCTTCGTTCTTGCGCTTGAACTCTTCGAGCCGTTTCGCGTCAGCACATGAAACCCAGCGGGCGGTGGTGACATCTACCGAGTCAAAGCTGCTTTCCACGCCGTACTCGTGACGTAAACGGTACGCCACCACGTCGAACTGCAGGCTGCCGATGGCGCCCAAGATAAGGTCATTGCGGGCTATTGGTCGGAACACCTGTGTCGCCCCCTCCTCGCTCAGCTGATCCAGCCCCTTTTGCAGCGCCTTCATTCTCAGCGGGTCGCGAAGCACTACTCGGCGAAACAGATCAGGGGCAAAGTTCGGAATCCCGATAAACTTGAGCTTTTCCCCCTGGGTGAACGTATCGCCGATCTGGATGGTGCCATGGTTGTGCAGGCCGACTATGTCACCGGCGTACGCGGTGTCTACCTGCTGTCGATCCTGTGCCATGAACGTGGTCGCGCTGCCAATTTGCACGTCGCGACCGAGGCGCACCTGGTAAAGCTTCATACCGCGGGTGAATTTCCCCGAGGTAATTCGCATGAACGCAATTCGATCATGATGCTGCGGATCCATATTCGCCTGGATCTTGAATACGAAACCCGACAACGCACTCTCTTCCGGTAAGACCTCCCGTTCGTTGGCCCGCCGCGGCAGCGGGGGAGGGGCCCAGCGAACGAACGCGTCAAGGAGTTCTTTGACACCAAAGTTGTTGATCGCCGAGCCGAAAAAGACCGGAGTGAGCTTTCCCTTCACATAGGCCTGCAAATCGAAGTCGTGGCTTGCGCCTTTGATCAGCGCTACTTCGTCGCGAAGCTCCTTGGCCTGCGAGCCCAAGCGGACGTCCAGCTCCGGGTTGTCGATGCCCTCGATCAGGTCGCCGCTGGTCACGCGCTCACTTTTCTGCGGGCTGAAAAAATGGATGCTGTCATCGAGTATGTGATACACGCCCTTGAAACGTTTACCGCTGCCGATCGGCCAGGTGACCGGCGCGCAGCGAATGTCGAGCACCGATTCGACCTCGTCCAGAAGCTCTACCGGGTCTCGGCTCTCCCGGTCGAACTTGTTCATGAACGTAATGATGGGGGTGGTCCTCAATCGACAGATCTCCATCAGCTTGATGGTGCGAGCTTCCACGCCTCTTGCCCCATCGATCACCATGAGGGCTGAATCCACCGCGGTGAGGGTGCGGTAAGTGTCCTCCGAGAAGTCCGCGTGTCCGGGCGTATCCAGGAGGTTCACGATGCGTCCCGCATAGGGAAACTGCATCACCGATGAGGTCACCGAAATTCCCCTCTGCTTCTCCAGTTCCATCCAGTCTGAGGTTGCGTATCTGGCGGCTTTCCTCGCCTTCACCGTTCCGGCGAGCTGAATTGCGCCGCCGAACAGCAGCAGCTTCTCGGTCAGCGTAGTTTTGCCCGCATCCGGGTGAGAGATGATTGCAAAGGTGCGGCGGCTATGAATGGATTCTTCGAGCTGTGACATGCGGTCCTGGATTTTGGGTGGTAGTGGTCCGATTTCTCGCGGTTCGGTCGCGGGGCGCGGGATTATACCGATAAGCCGGCGGACCGTGTCGGGCAGCGCGGCCGCACGACTGACAAGCAGGGCGAGCGCGCCCACCCGCGCTGGGGTTTTCTTTTTACACCCACATCCTCATATATTGGGGTCTCGAGGCTCGAATTCAGCACCCCTGGGAGAGTTCCGTCTTGGAATCGAAGGCCCTGTCCGTCGTCGATCTGCACAAAACCTACGCAAATGGCTCCGTAGCGCTGTCTGGGGTCAGCCTGGACGTGGAGCCGGGTGAGTTTTTCGCCCTTCTCGGGCCCAACGGCGCGGGGAAATCCACGCTGATCGGAATAGTCAGCTCTTTGATCAACAAGACCAAAGGCAAGGTTTTCGTTTTTGGTCACGACATGGACCAGAACGCGGAAGCCGCCAAGGCGTGTATTGGCATTGTGCCCCAGGAGTTCAATTTCAACTTGTGGGAGCAGGTTATCGACATCGTCACCAATCAGGCGGGCTACTACGGCCTGCCAAGGGGGCTGGCGCTGGAGCGCGCTGAGAAATACCTGCGCCGGCTGGGGCTGTGGAACAAACGGCACCAGCGCTCGCGAGAACTTTCCGGGGGGATGAAACGCAGGCTCATGATTGCCCGTGCCTTAGTTCACGAACCCAAGCTCTTGATCCTCGACGAGCCCACGGCCGGTGTGGATATAGAGCTCAGGCGTTCGATGTGGAATTTCCTGAGAGATCTGAACGCGGGCGGCACCACCATAATACTCACCACGCATTACCTCGAGGAGGCCGAGAGCCTGTGCGAGAGCATCGCAATCATCGACCACGGCAAGATCATCGAGGACACGAACATGAAGGCGCTCATCAACCGACTGCATTCCGAGACCTTCGTTCTCGATCTGGCGGAGCCGCTGAGTGAGCTGCCGGTAACGAATGGGTACGCCCTTCGGCAAATCGACTCCACGACGCTCGAAGTGGACATTTCCAAGGAGCAGGGCATCAACAAGCTGTTCGGATATCTGTCGGACAATGGAATCCGCGTGATCAGTCTCCGGAACAAGTCGAACCGGCTCGAAGAGCTCTTCATCCGCATGATCAGCGCCGACGACGAGGCGGAAATCTCTGCCGTTGACGCCGAGGCCCCGCGCAGCGGAGAGACCGACGTTCGATGAGCAGTCGCGCGGCCGCCAACTGGGTGGCGTTCAAAACCATTTTGCGAAAGGAAATCCGCCGCTTCACCCGAATCTGGCAGCAGACAGTGCTGCCTCCGATGATCACGATGACGCTTTACCTGCTGATCTTCGGTAACCTCATCGGCCCGCGCATCGGCGAGATGGACGGTCACCGCTACATCGACTACATCGCTCCAGGAATCATCATGATGTCGGTGATCACCAACTCGTACTCCAACGTGGTTTCTTCATTTTTCGGAGCGAGGTTTCAGAGGTTCGTCGAGGAGATGCTGGTATCGCCCACGCCTATGTACCTGATACTGCTCGGCTACGTGGGTGGCGGCGTCGCGCGCGGCCTCCTCGTTGGCGTTGCCGTGAGCGTCGTGACATTCGTTTTCGCGGACCTGCGCATCGAGCATGCGCTGGTCACTTTTTTGGTGGTGGTGCTGACTGCGGTATTGTTCTCACTCGCGGGATTCATCAATGCCATCTTCGCCAAGAACTTCGACGATATCGCTATCGTTCCGACGTTCGTGTTGACACCCCTGACCTATCTGGGCGGCGTGTTCTATTCGATCCAGCTGTTGCCGGACTTCTGGCAAAAAGTTTCGATGCTGAACCCGATCCTCTATATGGTGAACGCGTTCCGATACGGCATCCTTGGCATAAGTGACATCGAAATCGCTTTCGCCTTTGGAATTATCTGCCTATTCATCCTGATTCTTTATGTCGCCTGTCTCACCCTTCTGAATCGCGGCTACGGCATCAGGAGCTGAGTAGACCGGTTTCCTCGACAGGCGCAGGTCGGGCCTGCGCCGCTTCGCGGCTGAGCATGGCGAGCTTGCGCGGAAGTCCCCACCGGTACCCGCCCAGAAGCCCGGACTTTCGAATCGCGCGGTGACAGGGAATGAGATAGGCAACGGCGTTGAGTGCGCTGGCCCCGGCCACGGCGCGAACGGCATCAGGTCTTTGAACTCGTTGCGCGAGCTCCGAGTAACTGACGATGGTACCCGGTGGAATCTTGAGCAGCGCCTCCCACACCTTGACCTGGAAGCGGCTGCCGCGAACGAGGACCTTGAGAGAATCAGCCGTTTGCGCTTGGCGCCGAGGGGGGCTGAATATCCGCTCGGCCAGGGCGGCGGTCCCGCGCGCGTCTTGGGCCAGGGATGCGTTCTCGAATCCATTGATAAGCGTTTTGAATACGACCTCGCGGTCGCCGGCCGCGACAAAGGCGAGGCCGCAAACGCCCCGCTCCGTGGTCAAGATCAGGCACTCGCCGAAGGGCGAAGGATGGTAGCCGTAGCGGATCGTCAGGCCTAAGCCGCGCTGCTTGTATTGACCCGGGGTCACCGCTTCCAACGTGACGAAGAGATCGTGGAGCCGGCCGGCGCCTGAAAGCCCGGTGCTGAATGCCGTATCGAGAACACTTTCGGAGGCATCCAGGCATCGCTTGGCGTGTTCCAGGCTCAAAAACTGAACAAATTTCTTCGGGCTTAAGCCCACCCAGCGAGAAAACATCCGTTGGAAGTGGTAGGGAGTGAGACCCGCGCGCGCGGCTATGATCTCGAGCGGCGGCTGAGACTCGAAATTTTCCACCAGCCACCCAAGGATCGCCTCCATTCGTTGATAGTCTCGGGCGAGGACGCTGAGCTTCGAACCGCCGGTCCCGCCGAGCGTGGAGACGGCGCTTGATTGTGCATTCATGACCAACGCGACTCCCGAATGTTTAAAACTCGGCTCAGACTATGCCCCGCCGCTGCGCCTTGCCACCCGGATCTTGCTGACTAGCGTTTTGCCAGATACCTTTCCTCTAGCTCGAAGCCCAGGCCGACAAGCTCGCGCCGAGCTGTATTGGTAATGACGCTCGAGCTGATCACGGCGTGCTTCTCAAAGCCCTTGTCCCGTGCGAATCTTCCCAGTCCAGAAAAAATCTGCTCGGTTTCACGGTTCCAGTACAAGATGTCGAATGGAAGCATCACCAGAACGGTGCTGTCGCGCGTCGTGGCCAGAACCATGTGACCCGCGGACACGAGGCTTCGGAGCGATCCCGAGCGCTCCTGGTAAATGGAGAGCATTTTCCCCACCTGCAAATAGGCCAGGGCCTCTTCCTCCGATTGCGACGACAGCGCGGCGTTCAGCAGCGCGCCCTGGTTCTTAACGCCGTCGAGATAGGCTGCCAGCTCGGTGAGCATCGTCTTGTGCCACGGTGAAAGCACGGGATGCGAAAGGAAAGCGTTGGCTAGGTTCTCGTCGATTCCCGCCGACACGAGGCGTTTGAAGTTCCCGGCGTAAAGCTGATTGATAGTATTGTGAGTCATGGCGGTACGCACTGCTGCCTCGACTCGGCCACCCGCGACGCGAACTTCTTGATCCCGGGGCAAGGAGATGGTTACCACGCCCGCGCTTTGCTGGCCTGCGCCCCGGGCCGCAGCCACGGTGTCGAGAAACTCCTGTACCTTGGGGTTGGAAGAATAAAGGTCCAGATCAAGCTGGCTTGCGACATTGCGCTTGTGAGAAGCAAGAATCGGATCGCCGGGTTCGAAGCGATGGTAGATCGTTTGCCCGCCACTCCCTTTTTCAACGTTTTGTGCCGAACCTTCTCGCAGCTCATCGATAGTCTGCGCGATGTTGCTGCCGAATTGGCTGACAATTTGGGTGGTGGTGCTCAACGGCGAAGTCAGGATATCGACGAACGAGTCGGCGCCAACGGTGAGCTGTCCGCGGAGCGTCTCCGCCAGTTTCTGATTGTTGCGACGGTACTCGTTCACCGCCTGGGCCAGAGTTCGAATTTCGTGCACCCGCAAGGCTACCATCGGGATGGTCAGCGCCTTGTAATTGCCGAAGTCGGATTCGATTTCAAACTCGAGCCAATTGTTTCTTGACTTCACCTCGTCACGCACCCGGTGATTGCCGGAGGCCAGCATGGTCGGAGATAAGACGCGGTCCGGACTGATCCGAGGCGCCGCCTCATACCTGACCGTGTCGGTTTGCGCCTGTGTGGCAGACGCCGAGGCGGCGAGCATGAGGACGGCGATACGTGCTTTGGGGAAGCTCAACCGAGATCTGCCGCGTCGACAACCGGGTTGCGAAGCATTCCGATTCCCTGCACTTCGGACTCCACCACGTCGCCGGGTTTCAGGAATTCGGGCGGTTTGCGGGCAAACCCGACCCCTGAAGGCGTGCCCGTGGCGATGATGTCGCCGGCACGAAGGGTCATGCCCTGGGAGAGAATGGATATAGTCTTACGAATACCGAAGATCTGAAAGCGGGTATTCGACGCCTGCTTGGTCTCGCCGTTGACCCGGCAGCTCAAATCCAGCGCCTGCGGGTCCGGAACCTCGTCGGCGGTTACCACGCAGGGTCCCATTGGGCAGGCGCCGTCGGCGCTTTTACCCAGAAAGAACTGCTGGTGACGGAATTGAACGTCGCGAATGGAGATATCGTTTATTACCGTGTAGCCGAAAACATGCTCCAGTGCTTCAGACTCGGTGATTCCGCGCCCCGGTTTGCCTATGATGACGCCGAGTTCCACCTCCCAGTCCCATTGGCTTGAAAAGCCCGCATTGAAAGGAATGGGATCAAAGGGCCCGATGACGCTGCCCACAGCCTTGGTGAAAACTACCGGATGTTCGGGTAGCTCACGGTCGCGCACAGCGGCGGCGGCCGATTCCTCGATGTGCTCCACATAGTTCCAGCCCAGGCAGATGATGTTGGCGGGAGGATTGGGAATCGGAGCCAGCAGCTCTGCATCCGCAAGCGGTATTCGCACGCCCGTCGATTCCGGATCGGTGAACTCCTCAAGCATGGAAAGCCCTTCATCACCCGCGCTGATGAGCGCCAGCATATTTCTGGGTACGCCTTCTTTGGGCGTGGACAGGGCGGGAAGAACGACGTGATCGTCAGACTGAACTCCCAGGTACTCGGCGCCCTGGTGTCTCAAGGTAACCAGTTTCATATGTCCAAGATTCTTCTTCTGGCTAAACCGACGCGGGATGGCTTGTGTATGCTAACTCCGTGGGTCGATGAGAACCACTTTGCCGTCCACAGTCCCCTTTGGAGCCGGGTTCAGAACAAGCGCTTAAAGAGCACAAGATATCCTCCGTGCGCTCAAGGTTCGAAGAATGATTTGCCTTGCTTGAAGGTCTCGGGACTCGTCACAAGGATCCGATCTCCGTAGGCCAGAGACTGACTGGCCGGCTGGGCGCCAGCGTGCCGGGTGCCCGCCACGTGGACCGAAATCTGCTTTCTGGCGTCGCTCAAGACCACGCGGTTATAGAAGATCTCCAGCTCATCGAGCGTTATGTCGTCCACCGCGGACGCAATGCGCCCCCGAAGATCGAATTGATAATGCTCCTGGTCGAGTTCGCTCCAGTAACGGTTGGTACGTTCCTGCAACTGGGTCTCCTCCTCCAGGATATTGTTAATCAGCGCCACCTTATGGCGCTGGAATTCGCTGACGCTCAAGTTCTTTAGCTTTGAGTGAAAGGAACGCACGAAGGCATTCATGTGCTTCGATAGAGCGTCCGGTCCGGCGATCGGAGACTGAACTACGAGAGCAAGCCCCGGTACTTCCAGCATGGTCATCTGGCTTGCGAACACGATGTATCCCAGCTGGAGCTCTGTGCGCAGCTCCTCGAAAAAGGCGGGCGAGACGATCTGCGATACCAACGCGGCCTTGGATCGGCTAGCCAGTGATTTATCCTCCGCCTGCAGGTACGCCACCGATGCAGATTCCTCATGGTTGCTGTCAAGTTCTCTGAGGTAGCGGTCGCCCGGCTGAAGCTTCACTACGCGACCATGCTGCACCTGCTCGGGCTTTGAATCCGAGAGCAGCTGGACGCGCACGATCTGTTCCATTGATCGAGCATCGCCGGGATGAAGGTTGCCATGGGATAGCATTACCGCGTCTAATCGGCGTCGAAACTCGGAAATAAACGCCGCCAGCCCATCCAAAGTCACATTCTTAGCGGCGGCTAGTCTCGCCTCGTCGCTCCACTGTGGCGCGATGAGCATGTCACGAAGCTCGTCAAGGGCCCGGTCGTAGGGCGCGTTTTCCCTGCGGTTGCGAATATTGCGGACAAGATCCTGCTTGAGGATTTGGAAGCGCTGGGGGTCGAGCCTAGGCCGCGCCAGCGCACTGACGATTTGCCGCAGCAGCACGTCCTGTTTGTCACTGTAGCCGGAAATACGAATGGTCACCCCGCGAATGTGTTTGTAGAGGCTGTAACTCAATCCCGCAAGATTCGCAGGATAGGAAAACTCATTCAGCTGGTCGTTCACTATCGCTACGTAAAGTTGCGTCAACACGTCGTGCTCAGGCGAGCTGCTGGCCAGCGGGGAGCGCAGGGCAATGTAGAAATCCGCGCGCGGCGTGTTGAAAGTCTGATCTTGCTGGTGCCAGAGTTCGGCACCCGGTCGATGCTCGATTCTGACCGGCGCAGGCGTTGTATCGAGCGGCGGTTTGATTGCGAGATTTTCCGGAATAAAAATATTTTGCTCGGGAAGCGACAGCGCTGGGGAAATCCGGCCGACCGTCAAACTGCGGACAAAATTGAAGTCAAGGGACGTGAGTCGGTAGGGCGTTTCGTACCGCGGCGTGATCCGATCCGTTTCCAGATCCTTGGCAACCACGGTGACGAGAACATTGTCAGGTCTCAGGCTTTGGAGAAAACCCCGTATGAGCCCTGGATCAAAACGGGCGTAAAGATACGGTCCAACCAGGACGTGCTGCGGCGGGTAAAGGTGAAGCGAAGCGGCAAGCCCTCGAACATAACTCAAAGGAGACGGCGGCTCCCTGAAGCGAAAATCGATGTCCGCGAGTTTTCGGTTCTCGTCGAAAATCCATTTTTTCACTCCTTCCTGTTCTATGAGATTCAGATATTCGAAAACCAGGGCCATGATGGCGTCTATCTGCTGCATTCCCTGTGGCGTCAGCTTCATTGAAACGTTGAATGTTGCCTCGTTCTGATCTTCATAGCCGGTGCCGGCGCTGAGTTCATCCGCCCATCCGCGCTCCCTGAGCAGGGACAGGACGCTCCCTTTGCCTTCGTGTCCCAGAAGATGGGAGATGTAGGACACTGGCTTTGCCTGATAGAGGCCTGCGACCGGCGGAATTGGAAAGCTGAGCGAAAGACTTCGTTGCTCTTTGATCGGCTCCACATCCAGCCGCGCGGGCAGAGCTCCTTCGGTAAATAGCGGCACATCGACGCGCAACGGCTTGGCACCGGTGTTTGGAATTGCAGAAAACTTCTCGGTTACCCACTTACGCAGCGTCTCCAGCGGCTCCTTCCCCAGTACCACCAGCGTCATCAGGCCTGCGGAATAGTGGCGCTTGTAGAATGCGATTAGATCTTCACGCACTGGTGAACCCGGGCGATCGGCGAGCGTATCCTCTGATCCTACGGGGAAACTCGTAAACGGGTGCTTGGGATTGAGGGCCTTCTTGCTGGCAGAGAATATTCTTCGCCCGTCACTTTTCAGTCCTGACACAAATTCCGAGTTCACCACCTGGCGTTCCCGCGTCACGTAACGTTCGTTGAACAACGGCGCGATGAAAAACTGCGAGAAACGATCCAAAGCCGGCTCGAAAAAATCCTTGTCAATGTTGAAGAAGTAATTGGTGTGATCGAAAGTGGTGTAGGCGTTCTGGCCGCCGCCATGTGCATTAATGAAGTCCTTATATTCTCCCGGTTCCGGATATTTTTCTGTGCCGAGAAAGAGCATGTGTTCCAGGAAATGTGCGAGGCCTTCTCGGCCTTCCGGATCGCTGCCGTTACCGACATTGACGTCCAGCGAGGCCGCGGCCTTGTCGGTTTGGGGATCGGAGATGACAAGTGCCTTGAGGCCGTTGTCCAGCTGAAGGTATTCGTAGCTCCGGTTGTCGCCCGGGCTCTTGACGATCTCAACAGCTCCGGCGCGAAGGGAAACGAAAGCAATAAAGGTGATCGCCAGCGCCGAGAAAAGCAGGCGAGTTAGTCGCGGTTCAAACTTGGGGGTCGATTTCATGGGTGTAATTGATTGTAAAAATTTCGTGGCGGAACTCGATGCACGACTTTATCACCCCGAGTAGCCTACGGGGGATGGTTTCTATTCACGAATCATAGTTCGACCCTAACGAACCTGCCGGGTTCCCGCGCCAAAACACGCGTCTAAGAAGCAGGAATGCTGTGAGTCTGCAGGCGCCCTCGACTTTACCCCGTGAACGTTGTTGGCATCCTGTGGAATAGAGTTCATACTTCGTGCATGTTAAAAAGCGCGCTTCTTACAGCTATCGTCGTTGCGCATCTCGCCTGCATTTCGACTTCGGCTGGTGCGGATCAAACCGACTCCAGGCTCGATAATCTCTTCTTGAAGCTTCACAGCACCGGCGACCTGACGGAAGGTCGTCGAATTACGAGACAAATTCGCATCATCTGGCGTCAGACTGAAAACGAGATCGCCAACAACGCCATGGCCAACGCCGGACTGAAACTTTACAACAAGCAGTACGACGAGGCGCTGGAGTTAATCAACCTGGCAATCGCGGCTGCGCCCGAATACGCCGAAGCCTGGAGCCGACGCGCCGCCGTTTTCTATCTCCTCGGCGACTATCCGAGCGCCATGGAGGCCATCAAGCGCACCCTGGCGTTGGAGCCCAGGCATTTCGGCGCCCTGGCGGAACTCGGCGCCATCTATATGCAAAATGAGGACTATGAGGCGGCAAAGAGCGCGCTTTTAAAGGCGCTGGAAATCAACCCTCATCTGGTGGCCACGCGTCAGAATCTGGAAATGGTGGAACGCCGTCTATCCGGCGACCCCGCCTGAGCCGGTCGTCCCGAGCAACGCGGGCCGCGGCTTATAACCAGTCGTAATTTCAATATCCCGTTCCTTTCTTTTTCTTTATAAGACGCTGCGGTTAGCATGCAGGGTGTCGCGCGGCCACGGAATGCCGCGCC
>JBFHVA010000120.1:0-10625 GCA_041589735.1 Gammaproteobacteria bacterium
AACGTCATCCGGCTCGCCCATCCCCGCGCCTCGTAAAGACGACCGCTGCCTCCTTCCCGACGAACGAGCGCCCACCGGAGAATTCGGGGGGGGTTGTGTATCAATTTCTCGTTACAATCTTGTTCTGCTCACGGGCCAGAAGATCCCCTGATTAAGAATACTGTGCCCTAAATGCGGTAAAGCTAACTTTCCTTCCAGATCAGAAAGCCAGTCATGTCCCAGCCCGTCTATGCGCTCAACCTCTTCAACGTCTCCAACAAGGACGAATATCTCGCCTATTCACGAAGATCGGCCAAGGAGGTCAAAGCTCATGGTGGTCGCGTCGTGGCGTTGGGAAAGTTTCGTGAAACCGCTGCGGGCGACATTGCGCCGCGAAGTGTCCTCATCGTTGTCGAGTGGGCCTCGATGGAGGCCTTCAACAGCTATTGTAATGACCCGAATCTTGCCAACCTGCACCAGCATCGCGTCAACGGAACGGACAACTACATTTGGCATCTCTTTGACAAGCTCAAAGACCTCAGACCGATCCTCAAGTAAGTAACAATTTCGGTATTCAAGGAGTCAAATACCTTGAAACAGCGACTAAGCTTAGTTCAAGAGATCTGATTTTTTGATTTCATTGATTTCCGGTGGATTTATCGAAATCCAATTCTAGGAAGCAGTAATGAACGCGGATGAAGTAGTCGCAAAGCTTCAGCCCTGGCGCGCACGGCATGCCCGCCGGGCCTGGATACCACTGACCGTGGACGAGGATGGTTCCAGAGTGGCATCGAAGTTTTCGGGCGCACCTTGGATTGGCACAAATGAGCCCTGGCCGAGCTGTCGCGGTTGTCGATCGCTGATGCCCTTCTTCTTGCAGCTCAATATTTCAGAGCTCCCCGAAACAGCAAGGGCTGGCCTCGGCTCAGGCTTAATTCAATTGTTTTACTGCATTGATTGCGACGGCGGCTGGGAACCATTCTCTGAAATGAGTCTTGTTCGAATGGTTCCAGAGGCCTTGCTTCCTGATGCAAAAATGAACCTTGACCGGGAGCCGGAGTTTCCAGCGAGGCGAATTGAAGCGTGGGAAGAGATTGTGGATTACCCGCATCCTGAGGAACACGAGAAACTGGGGCTGTCGTACGACTACGATTTCACTGTCAAGCCAACAAAGATTCGAATCGAGTGTCAAGATCCCGCTTTAGTGGCGGACGGAATTACCGATAATGAGCTTGCTGAGAAGATCAGTCTATCCGAAGCAGGAGACAAGCTAGGCGGGTGGCCGAACTGGATCCAGAGCGCAGAGTATCCGACGTGTCCAATCTGCGAACAAAGAATGCGCTTTGTGTTTCAGGTTGATTCCGAATGCAATCTTCCCTTCATGTTCGGCGATCTTGGAACCGGACAGATTACGCAGTGCCCCACTCATCTTGACACTTTAGCGTTCGGGTGGGCATGCTCATGAGTTGAGTGATACTAAGAGAACACTAACGGAAGACGGGGCCGGAAATTCAACAAGTCACATCGCTTGAAAAACACAGTGAATAGCTGTCAACAATTCAAGGGATCCGACCCCTTGAATTTTCTAAGAGCTACGACCCCTTTTTTGCTGGCGCAGCGAAAACATCAATCTAAAAAAACAGTCCGGCCCCGGCTCTTTTTAGCGGAAATAAGACAAACAAGTGGGCTTTCCACCACGAAACATGTGACTTCGCCTGCTTAAGCATTTACAGTCGAGCTGGCGTGGAACAGCTTCCTGAAATCATCCTGATCGACGACGTCCTCCACACTCTCTACACGACGCCGCTCCTGCCGTGGCTTCGCGACCAGGAGACACCGCCCGTTTTCGACCAGCGAACACCGAGCTGCGAGCGTGGCTATATCGGCTCCTGGGCAATTCGCGACGGCGTCCTATGGCTGATTGGTGTGTACGCCTGGCGAAGTGGTGAGCTCACCACGTTGCCCGATCTGTTCGGCGGCGAGCGGGAGGTGGCGGCCGATTGGTTTACCGGCCCGTTGGTCGTCGAGCCCGCGGCGTCGGAGATACGCGGCGGTGCGGTACCCAAGCTTAGAACACTTTTCGTCGAGGCGGGGTGCGTCATCCGAACGCAGGACGGCTTCTCCGACGCCGAGCATGAATAACCAAACGGCAATCGGTCCCGGAGTTGACTATTTGACGATTAGGACCAAAAAGCGGTCAGAGTGAATTCAAAGTCTCGGCGGCTGCAGGCGGATTACGTTGCCCGCACAACCTTTCATAGCTGCTGTTCCACGAACAGTCCGAAGCCTACTATTGTCAGCACAAGGCCGATGCCCCGGACAAGGTTGAGAATGCGGCGGCGTTTCGCCCGCGCGGCAGCAAGTGCGAGCCGCTCCTCCGGGCTTGCCCGGAAACGCTCGCTCATCTGTCGCGCCACGAGATTTATTTCCGCTGAGCCGTGGGAGTGTAGGGAGACTGGGTGGTCGGCCTCCAGATCCACCCGAACTGAGATTAGAAGGACCGCGAGTCCGATGAGGCCCACCCCGAGCCATCCGAGTCGGGTTCCGTAGCCGATGGCGTAAATGGCAACGAGCGCCAGGGCAACCCCGAAGGCCCACCAGACAAGCCGACGGATCTCAGTAGGTTGCATCGCTGACGCTCCCCGGAGCCATGCTCCCGCTCACCCGCCAGTGCAGTATATCGCCGATTCAAGGTGACTGTCGTCAGGGGGAATTCCGGGGGGGAATTCCGGGGACAGTTTACTTATTTCCTATCACCGTGCTGCCCAAGAAAAAAGCAGCCGGAGTCGAAATGTTTGATCAGCCACCGAAACATAACGGCCCCGGCTCCATTTTCCCCGCCATGAATTCCTGATTACATCGTGTCCAGTCCGTCGATTAGCGATCTTAGCGATGGACGCAACACGTCCTGCCCATATTGGCACTCGCGAATCCAATCGTTTTGATCCGGCCAGCCGACGAAGGCGCAGCCGTTCATCTTGGGCTCGATATCGACCACCAACTTGTCGTATGCCTCCGGGTACTCACCCATCCGCAGATGCCTTGCAACTACGCTGAGCTTGTTGCTCAATGTTTTTTTCATTTTGCAGTTGGTGATCATCCCGCAATCGAGCTCGTTAATTTCGTCCGAGAAATCGAACAGCGCGCGAATTACGGTATTGATCGAGCCGACCGTAACAATCAAAGCAGTGGTCGGCTCGGCCGTTACGTATCCGTCGCTCACTACCAGCGAGACAACGTATTCGCCCACCATATCCGTGTTCAGTACGGTAGTTCCCGAGTCAGGGCTGCTTAAGTTCGCGGAGCTGCCCCATGGCTGCGAGATTACGCTCCAGCGATAGCCGAGCGGATCGCCGTTGGCGTCGAAGCTGCTGCCCGCGTCCAGCGATACTGCCTGTCCGGCGACGACGGTGGTGCTTTCTGCCGTGATCTTGGCGACGGGCGCCACGTTGTCGAAGCTGATAATGACTGAGTCCGGCTTGCTTGCAGCACCGAACTGGTCGATGACCGTTAATTGAATTTCGTAGTCGCCGTTGACATCCGCATCGAAACTCGTGCTCGAACTGGTAACGTTAGAAAGCACCGGCAAACTGCCAACGGGGCTTTTTACGATTGACCAAGCGTAGACAAGATCATCGCCTTCCTCGTCAAAGCTGGTGCTTCCGTCGAGCGAGACGATGGTCCCCAGCTGGCTGATCACCTGGTCTTCACCCGCATCGGCGACGGGGGCCACGTTGAACGTGCTCACTGTCACGATATCGGGAACACTGCTCACCAAGCCGTCGTCGACCGTCAGCGTGGCCCTATAATCCCCGGGTTCGTCTACCATGAAGCTCGGATACAACGCTGTGGGATCCGAAAGAGACGCCGAGCTTCCCAATGGAACGTCCAGGGTCCAAGCGTAGCTGATGGAGTCCCCGTCGGGATCGCTGCTGCCACTCCCATCCAGCGTCACGAGCACGTGTCTGGGCATGGTTTGGTCGCCGCCCGCGTCCGCGATGGGTGGATTGTTTGTCGCAGTGTAATCGCCCGGGACTTCTGCGGCCGCGGCAAAGCCTGCCGTAAGCCACGCCGTGAGTAAAAGGGAAACGGTACACGCGAAGCGCTGCATCGTTGTTCTCCTTGACGCGTTTTGCCTGCGGCCGGATGGCGTGCTGCACAGAAATAACGCCGGCAAAACGGATCAGTAATAAGGGAACAGGGTTGGGACTCTCATTATTAGCAATGAGATTCCCAATCTGCTCCCGGTCAAAATGTAGAAATTTGTAATAATGAGTAATCGTCCAGTAATTCACTGTATTCAAGGGAACAACATTCGGAGGTCCTTAGTCACGAAGGTTCGATTGAAAAAAAATTAACGTTGACGGGAAGATACGAACGTTTTAGGACTTTTACCTATTTTTATTGTTTCTTATTACTCAATTTGCTCTGACACTTTTAAGTATCCAAAGCAAAGTTGATTACACGCTATGTGAAGCAGCGCACAAAATTCCCAAAGCGCTAACTAAGATGCCGAACCGCTTTTCATTCCTGGATCGCCACCGCAAAAACAGAGGCAAGCCGCGCGGTTAAAGCGGACGCTGGTCGGCCGGATTAGAAAAACCCGAACTTGACGGCGAAGAGCACCGCGATCAGCAGGACGACGGGCGGACACTGCTGCCATTTTCCGCTCGCGATCTTGACCACGGCATAGGTGATGAAGCCGATGCCGATGCCGTGGGCGATGGAAAAAGTCAGCGGCATGGCGATCGCGGTGATGACGGCGGGCGCGTACTCCGTGGCGTCCTCCCAGTCGAGCTCGGCTAAGCCGCGCGCCATCAGGCAGGCGACGTAGAGCAGAGCCGGGGCGGTCGCATATCCCGGCACGGTCTGGGCGAGGGGTGAGAAGAACAGGGTGAGCAGAAACAGGCCCGCGACGACCACGGCGGTTAATCCCGTGCGGCCGCCCGCCTTAATGCCGGCCGCGCTCTCGATGTAGCTGGTCGTCGTCGAGGTGCCCATGAGGGCGCCCGCCACGGTGGCCGAGCTGTCCGCCAGCAGCGCCCTGCCGACTCCCGGCAGGTGGCCCCTTTCGTCGAGCATGCCGGCCCGATGGGCGAGGCCGACCAGGGTGCCGGCGGTGTCGAACAAATCGACCAGCAGGAAGGTGAACACCACGGTCAGAAGGCCGATGCTTAACGCCCCGCCGATATCGAGCTGCATCAGGGTAGGCGTGGGATCGGGCGGCAGAGAGGCCAGGCCCTTCCATTCGGAGATCCCGAACAGCACGCCGATGATCGTGACCGTCAGAATGCCAATGATGACGGCGCCGGGCACTCGGCGGAAATCGAGCACGATCATCACTACGAATCCCAGACCCGCCAGCAGGGCGGCCGGCGTCGTGACGTCGCCCAGGGTGACCAGTGTGGCCGGGTGATCCACTACGATGCCGGCGTTCTTGAGCGCGATGATGGCCAGGAACAGCCCGATCCCAGCCGAGATCGCGAGCTTCAAGGTCTTGGGGATCGAATTGATGATCCAGGCGCGCACCGGCAGCACGCTGATGATGACGAAGAGCACACCGGACACGAAGACAGCGCCCAACGCCGTCTGCCAGGAGTATCCCATGCTGCCGACCACCGCGTAGGCGAAGAAGGCGTTCAGCCCCATACCCGGTGCCAGCGCGATCGGAAAGTTGGCCCAGAGCCCCATGATCAGCGTGCCGATCGCGGCCGCCACGCAGGTGGCTACGAAGACGGCGCCAAAATCCATCCCGGCGTCGGCCAGGATGGCCGGATTGACGAAGCTGATGTAGGCCATGGTCAGAAAGGTCGTGAACCCTGCCAGGACCTCGATGCGCACCGTGGTCTGATGCTCAGCCAGTTTGAACCGTTTCAGCATGCTCTCCCCCCTCAGTACCTGAACCCCACGAAGAAAAAGGGGCCAGAGCCGAATTGTTTTGAGTTATTCCAATTGTTTCGGCCCTGACTCCTTTTTACCTGATTAATAATTGACGAGACCGATCCCCTGATTTCAACCCGGGCGCTCGTCGTAGCGCGGCAGCTCGCCGGGAATGTCGTACCATGGCGCCTTCCATGCGACGTAGATGTGATCGTCGGCCCCGCGCCCGGGGTCGTCGTCCAGCGATCCGAAGGGCACGATCGCGATGCCGCGCTCCGGGTCGAGGCGCGGCACACCCGATCCGCAGGTGCGGCAGAACGCGTGGGTGAAGAAGCGTGCGTCGGGTGGTTTGAAGGTCAAGATTTCGGATTCGCCGCGCACGATTCGCACAGCGTCAATGGAGGTGAACCCGTTCGTGGTGTGGGCAGCGGCGCGCGCCTTGCGACAGCGTGAGCAATGGCAGTTGTGCACCGCTTTGAACGGCTCGACCACTTCATACTCGACCGCTCCGCAGAGGCAACTCCCCCGAAGCACATTCGGCTTCGGGCCGGGACGCTCGCGGTCTGCGACGATCGGCCCGTTGAAATCCGGCGTCCACGTATCATAGCGCGGAAGATCGTCCTCGATCGGGTGCCAGGGCGCTTTGGACGCGACGAAGATGTGCCTGGAGGGCCGCGTGATGGGGTCGTCGTCGAAACAGCCGGCCGGCAGGTCCATCTCATTGCTCTCTGGGCCGCCACTCGGGACCACCGAGCCGCAGCGCGAGCAGAAGCTTCGCGGCGTGTACCCCGGCGAGGACCGATAGTGCGCAATCTGGTCCTGGCCCGCGAGCCAGTGGAATTGCGCGCGGGACGCCGACGCGTAGGTCGCGAATGCCGCCCCGTGCGCTTTGCGGCACATCGAGCAGTGGCAGTGTGTCAGGGACGTCGGCGGCGCGTCTATTCCCCAGCGCACGCCGCCGCACAGGCAGCTTCCTTCAATCATCTCCCCCGCCTTTCTTCTCCAGCCGGAGTTCCGGGGACAGTATACCTAATTCGTTCAACCCACCTGTCCCGAACGCTCACTAATTAAGTAAACTGTCCCCCGAATTTCGCATACACGAACGTCGAACCGTTACGCGGGCTGGCGGCCGTTGGCTTTCTCGTTTGGCGGAAACAAGGAAAAGGTCAAAAATCATGATAAAGCTGATTGTCGCGGTTAGAAAGCGCCCCGAGATGAGCGCCGAAGAGTTTCACAAACACTGGAGATCCGATCACGCACGATTGGTGAGGGACAATCCTGCAACATTGAAGTACGTCAGGAAATACGTTCAATGTCACACCATGCTTGACGAATACGAGCGAGGGGAAGTGGCGTACGATGGCACGGCCGAGCTTTGGTTTGACACAGTTCAAGACAAAGACGCGTTCTTCAGCGATCCCGATTATCTGACTAGCGTTCGTCCAGACGAAAGCCGATTTGCCGACATGACGCAGACAGTGTTCTTCGTGACCGAGGAAGAGCCCATTCTCGATCACACGACGGACTAGGGCACGATATATATTGGCGATCCAATGAGTCATCGGGAAAAGCAGAAACGGAGCTGCAGGAAAAGTGAGAAAAGAGGCCGGGGCGAACTGTTGACGCTACGACTGATACATAACGGTCCTGGCCCCGAGTGATTGCAAAGAAATATTCGTTCACAACAACCCGAGCACCACTGATTTCATGAGTCCGAATCAGACAGTGGACGCACGATCACGCGAGATCGGGCGGTACTCATTCCTATACTCTGCCGCATGAAAAGTGGTAGTGTTCCCTGAGGGGTCGAGAGGGGTTATCCGGTTGTTCCGCCACATACTTTGCGCGCTGCTGCTGTCGTTTCTCCTGCATGCGCCCGCCGCCCTGGCGGCGATGAACCTTCGGGTCGACAGCGTCGCCATTACCGGCAACCCGGTTAACGCCGGCGGCAGCACGCAATTCACCGCCACGGTCACCAACATCGGCGACGAGCTCACCGTCGCCGTGGTGTACGTGCACCTGTCTGCCGATGCGCAGCTGACGGCGGCCGACGATCAGATGATCACGTTCGCCTACTCACCGCTGCTCAATCCCGGACAGTCGGCCACCGTGACGCAGAGCGTGACCTTGCCGGCGAAGATGGCGACCGGCGACTACTATCTCGGCACCATCGTCGGCGGCTGGTACGAGGACGTGGACCCGAGCGACAACGTGGGCGCGGCCCCCCTCACTGTGATCGGCGCATCCTGCACGCCGGACGCGTTCGAGCAGGACGACACCCGGGCCACTGCGCGCCCGGTCGAGGTTAACGACATCCAGCAGCGCAATCATTGCGACGATCCGGACGACTGGGTTTCATTCCAGGCAATCGGCGGAACGCGCTACGGGATCCAGAGCGCCCGGTTGGGCTACAACAGCGGCTGGCTCACGCTCGCGGTATATGCGGCCGACGGCACGCTGCTGGCCGAGACGCCGCCCTCCCAGCCCTCGGACTATCCCAAGCTCATCTGGACGGCGCCGGAATCGGGCACCTACTTCGTGCGCTCGCGGCCCCTGGCCCAGTGGTACCAGGTCGGCGTCGGCACGGAGTACAGCTTCGTGATCGCCGACGTGCTGGCCGATCTGGTGATGCCGGAATCCGACACCTACCCGCTGCAGGGCGTTTCCGGAGGAACCGACTGGCTCTATACCTACGTTGCGAACTACGGCTTCACCGACAGCGGGCCGTTCGAGGTCGGCGTGTACATTTCCTCCAGCCCGAACGTGACCCGCGCGGACCGCCGCATCGGCTTCCGGCGCATCGAGAACCTGCCGCCGGACCGCTCTGCGGACATTCGTGACGTGCAGATCGCGTTCCCCGCCGACCTGCCGGCCGGCGACTACTACCTGGCCGCCTTCGCCGACGACCGCGACGGCGTCGCCGAGTACGAGGAGGACAATAACGCCAGCGAGGTCACGCCGGTGCGCATCAGCGGGCCCAGCTGCACGCCGGACGTCTACGAGGACGACGACCTGCAGTGGATGGCGCTGCCGATCGAGATCAACGAGCAGCAGGCGCATAATTTCTGCGAGGACGGCTTCGATTGGTTCAGCTTCGACGCGGTCGCGGGCACCACCTACTACCTGCGCGCCATTTACCCAGCGCCGTACCCGGGCGGCCCCACCGCGCCGGCCGGTACCATCGAGATTCACGACACCGGCGGTCAAATGCTCGCGCAAGCGAACGGCGTGCTCGCCTGGACCGCGCCGCAGAGCGGCGTCTACCAGGCGCTCGTGCGCGGCGGCTTGAGCGTCAACGAGTATGTTTTCGGCGTGCTCGACCAGCTGCCCGATCTAACGGCCGTGCCGAAATGGGCCATGGACACCTTAGGCGTGCCGGCAGGCGGCGTTATCGATGACGGTACCTGGGCAGTGCGCAACTACGGCTTCGCCGACTCGCCGCCGAGCAACATCGGCCTGTACTTCTCCGCCGACGCGACCATCACGCCCACCGACCAGCTGCTGCTCGGCATTGCGCTGCCGAGCATCGCGCCGGACGGCGAGACCTCGCAGACCTTCGTGCGCGTGCCGGTGCCGCGTAGCCAGGCGCTTGGCACTTACCAGTTCGGCGCCTTCGCGGACATCGACGATGCGGTAGTCGAATTCGACGAAACCAACAACGGCTTCGCCATCCGGCAGCTCCAGGTGGTGGCGCCGCCCTGCGCCCCCGACGCCTATGACGACGATGACTTGCCGGGCCAGGCAAAGCCGCTCGCGATCGGCGAAGCGCAGAGCCGCAACTTCTGCGAGGACGGCTACGACTGGGCGAGCGTCGACCTGCAGTCCGGCGCAACGTACGCGTTCGAGGCGCGCGGCGACACGGCAAGCGGCGTGCGGCTCATGATCTACGACACCGAAGGCAGAAACCTGCTGGTCGGCGGCGAGACCGGCTTCAACAACGCCGCCTACGCGTGGGCGGCGATCACCGCGCCGGCCTCCGGCCGCTACTATATCCTCGCCAACACGCTTGACGCCTATGGGTGGCGCACCCGCTATGGCACGAGCATGAATTACACCCTGCGCGCGAGCGCCTGCCAGCCCGACGCCTTCGAGAATGACGACGCCGAGCGCACCGCCTCAAGCCCGATCGCAGTCGGAGCGAGCCAGGCGCGCAACCACTGCGACGACGGCGTCGACTGGGCCGAGCTGACGGTCGCAGCAGCCGCACGCTACACGGTCGCCACCGGCGACCTCGGCCCGGACGCCGACACGGTGCTGGAGATCCATAGCGCCAGTTCGAGCGCGCCGCTCGCGTCAAACGACAATCGCTCGCCGAACAATCCGGCCTCGAGAGTCACCTACGACTTCGCCGCGGGCACCTACTACCTGAAGATCCTCGGCAAGCAGCGCGGCGCCGGCACCGAGTACACGCTCTCGGTGCAGCAGGCGAAGGGGAAAAAGTAAGTAAAAAGGAGTTGGAGAGATTCAAGGAGTCAGATCCCTTGATTAGTCGTCACCTAATAAAGAATAAAAGGCCCAGGCCCAAAATGTTTCGAGCGGGAATAAGAATTCCGGCTCTCACTCACCTCAACTGGCTGTCCTTACTGCCCCGTCGGTTGTAACCGCTGTTTGCAGTTTGTTGCTGGTCAAACTCGGTCTGGCAGCTCACACAAAGACGCACACCGGGGATCGCGCTGCGGCGTGCTTCGGGAACTTCAACCCCGCATTCTGCACAGTATCTCAGGCTCCTGCCCTGTGGTAGCTGGCTTCGCGCGCGCTTGACGAGA
>JBFHVA010000121.1:0-10543 GCA_041589735.1 Gammaproteobacteria bacterium
AAGGGCTGGACCATGGACGACTTCAAGCTCGCCTCCGAGCTCAAGTCCGCGGAGCAGTCCCAGGCGCTTTGCGACAACAAGGTCGACGCCATCGTTTTCACCGTCGGCCATCCCAACGGCTCGATCCAGGAAGCCACCACGTCCTGTGACGCCATCGTCGTTCCGGTGACGGGCCCGGCGGTCGAAAAGCTGGTATCAGAGAACGCTTACTATGCCAAGGCAACCATTCCCGGCGGCATGTACAAGGGCACCGACAGCGACGTCGAGACCTTTGGTGTAGGCGCGACCTTCGTCTCCTCGACGAAAACCGACGCGGATACCATCTACGCCATCGTATCGGCGGTGTTCGACAACTTCGATCGCTTCAAGAAGCTGCACCCGGCGTTCGGTAATCTTGATCCGGCAAATATGATCAAGAACAACCTGTCTGCGCCGCTGCACGACGGGGCTGCGAAGTACTACAAAGAAAAAGGCTGGATGTAATCAGCTTGGTTGGGGCGGGCCGATTCAAGGCCCGCCCGAATTTCGCTTTCTGCACGCTCGGGGACGGTGAGCTGAGTCGCCGAAGTTGCGCGCGTTTGAGGTAACGGAAGCGAGGTTTGTGATTCGAAACCGGGGGAGAGTTCCCGTGAAAAGATTCATAACACGCGGAGCGGCGGCGGCCATCCTAGCCGCGGCCGCGTATGCGGCGGGCCCGATCGCGGCCGCAGCCGCCGAGATCACAATAGGCACCGGCAGTCCGTCGGGCGTCTACTATCAGGTAGGCAAGGCAATATGCCGGCTGGTGAATGCCGGCAGTCAGGAGCATGGCGTAACCTGCCGATCCATCTCCACGCCGGGATCGATTTCCAATCTAAAAGACATTCGCGACGGCGATCTCCAGCTGGCCGTGGCTCAATCCGATTGGCAGTTTCACGCCTCCAAGGGATCCGGGCCGTTTGCAGATGCGGGCGCAGACAAGAACCTGCGCGCGCTTTTCTCCGTGCACGGCGAGCCGTTCACTGTGGTGGCCCGCAGGGACTCCGGGATTCTCACTTTCGATGACCTCAAGGGCATGCGGGTCAACGTTGGCAACCCGGGTTCGGGACAGCGCGCGACCATGGAGACGGTGATGGCGGCAAAGGGTTGGGACATGAGCGTGTTCGCGCTGGCCAACGACCTTCCCGCCTCACAGCAGGCGCTGGCGCTATGCCATGACAGGGTGCAGGCAATGGTCTACACCGTGGGTCATCCGAACGCTTCGGTGGCGCAAGCCGCCGGACTCTGCGACGCGCGTATCGTCGAGGTTTCCGGTCCGGCTATCGATAAGCTGGTCGCAGAGAATCCGTATTACGCCTACACCGAGGTCCCCGGGGGGATCTATCCGGGCAACCCCGAACCCGTTGCGACCTTTGGAGTCAAGGCCACCGTCGTGACTTCCGCACAGCTCGACGAAGCCACCGCTTACACGGTGGTCAAGGCGGTGTTCGACAATCTCAGAGACATGAGAAAGATGCACCCGGCTTTTGGCAATCTGCAGCCGGAAGACATGGTTTCTGAAGGCCTGTCAGCGCCGCTTCATGATGGCGCATTACGGTACTTCAGCGAAAAAGGACTGAAGTAAAAAAGAACATTGAGCGCCGGTCGTTGCACCGGGCGCACGGGGAGGACCACGGTCTCGAGCCGAGGTAGAAAATGATGAGCACAGAGAACGCAAGCCAACAGCCCGACGACGATAAGCTCAAACAACTGGTCGCGGACACCGATACGGGTGGCCGTTCACCCGGCGGACTGCCACATAAGATCCTGCTCGGCGTTGCCCTTGCCTGGTCGCTGTTTCAGGTCTGGATTGCATCCCCGCTTCCGTTCCTCGACTGGCCGATCGTCGGAAGCTTCGGCGTGTTCAACGATACCGAGGCCCGCTCCATCCACCTGGCGTTCGCGGTTTTTCTCGCCTTCTTGAGCTACCCGGCGCTTAAAAGCTCACCGCGCAGCTATATTCCGATCCAGGACTGGGTGCTCGCCTTCGTCGCCGCCTTCTGCACCGCCTACATCTTCATTTTCTACCGCCAGATTTCGGAACGCCCCGGCCTGCCCAGCACCATGGACATCTGGGTCGCGTGCATCGGAATGGTGGTGCTGCTGGAAGCGACCCGCCGCGCGCTGGGTCCACCACTGATGGTGATCGCCGCGATCTTTCTGATCTACACCTTCGCCGGCCCGTATATGCCGGGTATCATCTCCCACAAAGGCGCGTCGCTGCCATCGGTCGTCAACCATCAGTGGATCACGACAGAGGGCGTTTTCGGCATCGCGCTTGGTGTCTCCACCAGCTTCGTGTTCCTGTTCGTTCTCTTCGGCGCGATGCTGGACAAGGCGGGCGCCGGTAATTATTTCATCAAGGTTGCTTTTTCCTTGCTCGGACATTTTCGCGGCGGTCCGGCCAAAGCGGCGGTGGTCTCTTCCGGTCTTACCGGCCTCATTTCGGGTTCGTCCATCGCCAACGTGGTCACCACCGGGACCTTCACCATACCGATGATGAAGCGTGTCGGATTCACCTCCGAGATGGCGGGCGCGGTCGAGGTGTCGTCGTCGGTCAACGGGCAGATCATGCCTCCCGTGATGGGCGCCGCGGCGTTCCTGATGGTGGAATACGTGGGGATCCCTTACGTGGACGTGATCAAGCACGCGTTCCTGCCGGCGCTGATTTCCTACATTGCGCTCATCTATATCGTCCACCTGGAGGCGGTCAAAGCAAAGATGGAAGGCCTGCCCCGGCCCGGCGTGCCCAAGCCGTGGGTACAGAAAGTCGTCGGCATCCTGTTCGGCTTTATCGCCACCGCCGCCATCGCCGGCGCGGTGTACTACGGCATAGGCTGGATGAAGCCCGCCTTTGGGGATGCCGCAGTGTGGATCATCTCGCTGCTCGTAGGAGGCGTTTACGTCGGCCTCATTGCCTACGGCGCGCGATATCCCGATCTGGAACTCGATGACCCGAACGCGCCCGTGGTTTCGCTGCCCGAGGTCGGACCCACGGTGAAAACCGGTCTGCACTACATCCTGCCGGTCATCGTGCTGGTCTGGTGCCTGATGGTGGAGCAGCTTTCTCCGGGACTGTCGGCGTTCTGGGCCAGCGTTCTGATGATGTTCATCCTCGTCACCCAGCGCCCGCTGACGGCTCTTTTCCGAAAGCAGGCGAACGTGGGAGAAGAAAGCCGCCGCGGCTTCAGCGAGCTGTTCGACGGTTTGATCACCGGCGCCCGCAACATGATCGGCATCGGTATCGCCACGGCCACCGCAGGCGTGATCGTCGGCGCCGTGTCGCAAACCGGCGTCGGTTTGGTGCTGGCGGATCTGGTGGAGGTGCTGTCGCTGGGCAACATCATGCTGATGCTGGTCCTCACCGCCGTGCTGAGCCTCATACTGGGGATGGGTCTGCCCACCACCGCCAACTACATCGTGGTCTCATCGCTGATGGCGCCGGTGGTGGTGACGCTGGGCGAGCAGACAGGTCTTATCGTGCCGCTCATCGCAGTGCATCTGTTCGTGTTCTATTTCGGCATCATGGCGGACGTCACCCCGCCGGTGGGCCTCGCTTCCTTCGCCGCCGCCGCCGTGTCCGGCGGCGATCCCATTCGCACGGGATTGGTGGCGTTCTTTTACAGCCTGCGCACCGCAGCGCTGCCGTTCCTTTTCATTTTCAACACCGACCTGCTGCTCATCGACGTGGACTTCACCCACGGCGTGCTGATATTCATTGTATCGACCATCGCCATGCTCATATTCGCGGCGGCCACGCAGGGGTATTGGTTCGAACGCTGCAAAGTGCACGAGATCGTTTTGCTGTTGCTGATTGCGTTCACCCTGTTCCGACCGGGATTCTGGATGGACATGATTGTCGCGCCTTACGAGGAGGCGCCCCCGGAAAGAATTGAGGAGGCGGCCGGAAAGGTTCCGCCTGGAGAACAGCTCCGCCTGAAAATTTCCGGTGAAGACGCGGTGGGTAATCCGCGCGAGTTTGTCGCCCTGCTTCCGCTCGGCGACGGCGCATCCGGCAAGGAACGGCTCGAAAATGCCGGAGTGGCGCTGGCGGAAATCGATGGAAAAATCGTGGTCGACAACGTGACTTTCGGCAGTGACGCCGAGAAGGCGGGACTTGCCTTTGATCAGGTCGTCCTAACGGTTCGAATTCCTTCCGGCCAGCCGGCCAAAGAGTGGATGTGGATACCCGCGCTGCTCATTCTCGGACTCATCGCGTTCATGCAGATGCGTCGCCGGGAGCCGCGGGCCAGCGCACCGGCAACCGCCTGACAAGGAGATCGCAGATGTACAAAAATGTTCTGCTTCCCGTCGATTTGAACCAGGAAGAATCGTGGCGAAAGGCGCTGCCGGTTGCGCTCAAGAACTGCAAGGCATTTGGCGCGAAACTCCACGTGGTCACGGTGATTCCGGATCTTCACATGCCGATGATCGCCAGTCATTTTCCCGAGAACTTCATGCAGGAGCTGATCCTGAAAATGGAGGCGGGCATTACCGAGTTCGTCAAGGATCACGTGCCCAAGGATATTAAATCGTCGCACGCGGTCGTTTCGGGCGGGAAGATTTATCAGATGATCATCGACTATGCCGATAAGCACAAGGTCGATCTCATCGTCATGGAGGCATACCACCCGGATCTTAAAGACTATCTGCTCGGGTCAAACGCCGAGAAAGTGGCGAGACACGCCAAGCAGTCGGTGCTGGTGGTACGGGATTAGCGCAACCGAAAGGCCCGGATTCAGAGGTTACGGGCAACTCGAAAGCCGAGAATCGCCGCGCGGAATCCGGGCGCAAAGGCCGACCGCGTAGCGGATCGGGCCCACGCCGGAAAGTTGTACCATGAGCCGCCCCTAAATACCCGCGGTACAGACTGAACGGCAACGGTGCACTGCTCCTCGACACCGCTGTAGTGATCCGAGTAACCGGAGCAGGTCCACTCCCAGACGTTGCCGATGATGTCGTGGAGGCCGAAGGCATTGGCGCCGAAGGAGCCCACCGGAGCGGTGTACGCATATCCGTCGGAACAATCGTGCTCCGGCCAATCGCCGGGGTGCTGCTGCTTAAGCGTCCGATCCGCGACGTTGGCAACGGCGCAGGCCTTGTCGGGATCGTCGCCCCAGGGGCGTGAGGTGTCGCTGCCCGCGCGGGCGGCGTACTCCCACTCGGCTTCGGTGGGCAGGCGATAGAGTTGCCCGGTTTGTTGCGTCAGCCAGCGGGCGTAGGCGACAGCGTCGTTAAAGCTGACGCATACCACCGGATGATCCGGCTGCTGGTCGAAACCCGGCGGCGCGCGCCAGTCTTTTCCGGGTGCAGGCTGCCAGCCGCCGGCAAAATAAAAGCAGCCGCCGTCAATCTCGGCGTCGGTGCGGTAGTCGGTGCTTTCGACGAATCGACGGAACTCGGCCACTGTCACCTCATAGCGGCTGATTGCGAACGGCTTGGTGATTGTCGCCTGGTGACGGGGACTTTCGTCGCCGGCACGACCCGCCTCGTCGTTGTCGGATCCCATCCAGAAAGACCCCGCGGGGATCGAGATCAACTGCGGGCCTTCGCCGCCGTCGGCGAGAGGGTCGCTCGAGACTTGGGGCGGACCGCCGGCCGCAGAGGTTGCCCCGGTCACGCTGCCGCTGGACAGCGCCAGGGAAAGAACCAGAGCAAGCGAAAGATTCAGGTAAGCGCCGCCCCGGTGTCTTCGCCAGCTAAGCAAATGCTCCATTACCGAGGTTGTCAACATGCTTTCAGCGTCATTTTTTCGCGAGTTCCGGGCGGCAGCAAACGAAAACGCATAATTTTGCCCCCGCTCCTTCGGCCCTGGGGAAATAGTAGACGCAACTCGGCCGCTACTGAACCTTTAGATATGACTATGCAGCGGATCTGCGTTTTCCTTTATCCTTGCCCGCCAACGCGCCGGCTGCAAGGCTACTCCCGCCACGCCGGTAGCGGGGAATGCGGCGGACACAGAGCTGACGAATCCATCGGCTCGCAGCGATCGGGGTCGTTGCTGCTCAAATTGAAACAGTCCCTTCGGTGAACGCAATAATCCGAACATGAGCGATAAGCGGAACGCAAACGACAGCAGCGGGGGCGAAAGCGCGCGGGATATCGTCGCCAGCGTAGACACGGGCCGGCGCAAACCCGACGGGCACGCGGGACGCGTGCTCACCTTCACCGCGCTGGCGTGGTCGCTGTTTCAGCTCTGGTACGCGTCACCGCTGCCGTTCCTGTTCGATGTAGGCGTGTTCAACAACGCCCAGGCGCGCTCGATTCACCTCGCTTTCGCCCTTTTTCTGGCGTACACGGCGTTTCCGGCGCTGAAAAGCTCGCCGCTGGGTAGGGTGCCTTTTCACGACTGGGTACTGGGGGTAGTGGCGGCAGCCTGCGGACTGTATCTGTTCCTGTTCTACAGAGAGCTGTCGCAGAGGCCCGGAGCGCCCATCCTGCAGGACATCATTGTCGCCTGCATCGGAATCGTGCTGCTGCTCGAGGCGACGCGCCGCGCAATCGGCCTGCCTCTCGCAGTCGTCGCCGTGGTGCTGCTGAGCTACACCTATTTCGGCCCCCACATGCCGAGCGTGATTGCCCACAAGGGCGCTTCGCTTGCCGCCATCATCAATCACCAGTGGATCACCACCGAGGGTGTCTATGGCGTGGCGCTCGGCGTATCTACCGACTTCGTTTTTCTTTTTGTTCTGTTCGGCGCGCTGCTGGAACAGGCCGGCGCCGGCCAATACTTCATCAAGGTCGCGTTCTCGCTGCTCGGGCACTTGCGCGGCGGTCCGGCCAAGGCCGCGGTGGTCGCCTCCGGCATGACCGGGATGATTTCCGGATCGTCCATCGCCAACGTGGTGACCACCGGCACCTTCACCATTCCGCTGATGAAGCGGGTGGGCTTCACGGACATCAAAGCGGGCGCCATCGAGGTGGCGGCCTCCACCAACGGCCAGCTGATGCCGCCCATCATGGGCGCGGCGGCGTTCCTGATGGTGGAATACGTGGGGATTCCCTACATCGAGGTCATCAAGCACGCCTTCCTGCCGGCGGTCATCGGCTACATCGGACTGATTTATATCGTCCACTTAGAGGCCGTGAAGGCGGGGATGAAAGGCCTGCCAAGGTCCACCTCCAGCACCCTGGTGCAGCGCGCTTTGTGCTTCGCCGCCGTGGTGTTCGGCATCGTCATTCTGTCCGGCGTCGTCTATTACGGCCTCGGCTGGATGAAAGCTGTGTTCGGCGAAGCGGCGAGCTGGATCGCCGCCGGGCTGCTGGCCGTAATCTACGTCGCCCTGCTCTGGTATGCGGCGCGCTTCCCAGAGTTCGAGCTGGAGGACCCCGAGTCCGGCGAGCTCCGGCTGCCGCCTCCCGGCGCCACCATAAAATCCGGTCTGCCGTATCTGCTACCGGTGGTGGTGCTGGTGTGGTGCCTCACGGTGGAGCGCTTCTCCCCGGGTCTGTCGGCCTTCTGGGCCACGGTGATGATGATGATCATCCTCCTCACCCAGCGCCCGGTGCTGGCTTACTTCCGCGGCGAGGGCGCGCTGAAGGAAAGCACCGTGCAGGGATTCCTGGAGCTGTTCACCGGACTGGTGACCGGCGCGCGCAATATGGTCGGCATCGGGGTCGCCACCGCGGCGGCGGGGATCGTGGTGGGCACGGTGACGCAGACCGGCATCGGGCTGGTGATGACCGAGTTCGTGGAGGTGGTCTCGGGCGGCAATCTGGTGCTGGTGCTTCTGTTTACCGCCTTGATCTGCGTGATCCTGGGGCTCGGTCTTCCCACTACCGCCAACTACATCGTGGTCTCGGCGCTGATGGCGCCGGTGATCCTGGCGCTGGCCACCAAGTCCGGCCTTGCGGTGCCTCTTATTGCCGTTCACCTGTTCGTGTTCTATTTCGGCATTCTCGCCGACGACACGCCGCCGGTGGGTCTCGCCGCCTTTGCGGCGGCGGCCATTTCCCGCGCCGATCCGATCCGCACCGGAGTACAGGGGTTCACCTACGACATCCGCACCGCGGTGCTTCCGTTCATGTTCATCTTCAACACCGAGCTGCTGCTCATCGGGATCACGAGCATCGCGCACCTGCTGCTGGTCATTACGGTGAGCGTCGTCGCCATGCTCTGCTTCGCTGCAGGCACCCAAGGCTACTGGCTGACCAGGACCCGGCTGTGGGAAAGCGCCGCGCTGCTGCTGGTGGCCTTCACCCTGTTTCGACCGGGATTCTGGTGGGACATGGTTTACCCGCCGGTGAAACAGCTGGAGGCGCAGAAGATCGTCGAGGTGGCGGAACGCCTATCGCCCGGCGCGAGTCTCAGGCTGACGGCCTCGGGCCAGAACATCAGCGGCAATTTGATCACCAAGACCGTGTCCCTGCCCATGGGTCCCGCCGCGGCGGGCGAGGAACGGCTCAAGCACGGCGGGATCGTGATTCGGGAAGAGGATGGCAAGGTCCTGATCGACGAGGTGCTGTTTGCCAGCGAAGCGGAAAAGAACGGCCTCGACTGGGACTGGGAGATCACCGCCCTCGAAATCAAAGCCGACGTTCCGCCGAGTGATCTCATGTTCATTCCGGCGGCGCTGCTGCTCGCGCTGCTGTACTGGCTCCAGCGCAGGCGGCAACGGCGCGAGCGATCGGAGTCGACGGCCTGAACCGTTCGCGACTGAAAGAATGTAGCAAATGGCTTCCACTCGGAACGCAAAGCGGACCGCGCAAGCTCGGGCAGGACGGACATAACCTCGAGTGACCGTCGGCGGAGACAGGAAAATAAATGTTGGTTTGTCTTAAAGGTGAGAAACCAGTGTTGCAAAATTACAACACTCGCCGGGGAACTGTTGGTTTTTTGCCGAAAATGTTGCAAACGCCGCGAATTCACTGTCATAATATGCGGGCTTCTCTGGTTAAGAGGGGCTTCGCGAAGCACCTCCGAACTCGTTCGGGGGAGAACTCACAACTCAAGTTCTTTTTGGGGAAACTCTTATGAACAAAAAGCTATTAGCTGCGGCTGTAGCCAGCGCCCTAGCCATGCCGATGGCCGCTCACGCGGTCAAGTACTCGGCATCGGGCCAGGTCAACCGCGCCATCCAAATTGCTGACGATGGCCAACGGTCCGACATTACAAACGTCGACGGCAGCGCCTCCAGCACCCGCTTCCGCTTCCGCGGCAGCGAGGACATCGGCAACGGTCTGACCGCCGGGTTCCTTTTGGAGTTCGACGCCGCGTCGGACCCCGACCCGACAATGAAAGGGGCTCCTACCGGGTTTGGCGGTACTGCCGATTCGGGTGACTTCGCCGGATTGGGTGACCGTCATTCGGCTGTGTACTTCTCGGGCGACTTCGGCAAGCTCACCATGGGTCATACCAGCGTCGCCACCGACGGCGTGGCCTACGCCGACCTGGACGGCACCTGGCTCTCCGGTATCGAGAACACCGTCGACTTCGGCGGGGCCATCGAATTCGTTACCTCGACGGGTGGCACCGGTATCGACGTGGCGAACGTGATGGATGACTTCGACGGTGGCCGTACGTCCACCCTGCGCTACGATTCGCCGTCTCTCGGGCCGGTGTCGTTTGCGGTCAGCGCCTCCGACAACGACCTATATGACGGTATGGTCATTGTCTCGGGTCCGGTGGCCGGTGGTCAGTACGACCTGCGCGGTGGTATGAGCAAGAATGATACGAGGGAGAACCTCGTCCTCTCCGGCGGCTTCAAGGCCGCCCAGGGCACCAGCATCAACCTGACCTGGGGCTCGCAGGATCAGGACGCCGCGGGTTCGGCCGAGGGCGAGTATTTCTACGTCAAGCTCGGTCACGCCTGGGGCAACAGCAGCGTGGCGGTCGACTACCGCAGCTCCGAGGAAACTCACCAGGCTGGAATCTGCACAGGATCTAACAGCGCCTGCGGCGTCGAAGCTTGGGGTGTCGGCTTCGTCCACACCTTGCCCAAGCCGGGCGTCGATCTTTACGCCAGCTACCGGCTGTACACGCTCGAAGATGGCCCGAGCGGCGTGGACGATGTCGGTATCTTCGTTGTGGGCTCGCGGGTCAGGTTCGACTGATCCGAAGGCTCTAAAGCCCGTCTGTCATAGGCGGGTTTAAAGCCTCAAAGCGGCTTCCCTCGTTCTGGGGGAAGCCGCTTTTTTATTTGCCTGCTGGTTTGACCGCGGGACAGCGGACGCACGCCCTCTCTGGCTGTCGGTTTTTCGCGCTCGTCGAGTCTCTTTCCCTGGACCAAGCCCATTCGCGCGTCCGTGAAGTCGGACGCTCATTTTTTAGTGAAGTGCTCCAAACGCGCCTTGTTCGACAGCTCTTCGAGGGTTCAGGGAATGAGGCCGGAGAGCGCCTCCCGGGCGGCACCGAGCTCGGGATTCAGCTCGAGCGCTTTGTGAAGCGATGCCTTAGCTTCCTCGGATCGGCCCAAGCGCGCCAGAACCGTTCCCAGGAGGTAATGGATCGCCGCCTGCTGCGCCGCGAGCGGCGGGGCAAGCGCCAGCGCGCGCTCAAGCGTCGCCTCGGCCTCTTCCAGGCGCC
>JBFHVA010000122.1:0-10475 GCA_041589735.1 Gammaproteobacteria bacterium
CGGTTCGAATCATCCGTCGGGCGTGAGATTCATGAGGTAGCCCCGGCGCTTTCATGAAACACCGCGTCTGAGATTGAGGAATATAAGGTGGACACCATGAACGCACGAAAACTTTGCAATTTGGCTGCGGCAATCGCCCTCCCGATGGTGACGTCCGCCGCCCTCGCCCAGGGAGACGCTTTCACCCTGGAGGCGGCGCCCGAGAAAGAGCCCGAGGTGATTTACCTGAATGAGATCGAGCTGGGGGTCGGCTATACCAACATCGACTCCTTCAAGTTCGGCGAGTACACCGGGCTCGAGGACGATGGTGTGTTTCCCATTGCCAGTATCGTTCTGCTGCGCCGGCCGGCCTGGGACAGCGACGAGACGCCGCGATACTGGAGGCTCGAAGGCAGCAACCTGGGCATCGAATCACGATCGGTATACGGGGAGTATGGCGTTCAGGGCAACTACGAGCTGTACCTTGAGTACGACCAGATCCCGCGAAACCAGTTTAACGACGGCCGCACGCCTTATATCGGTGCCGGCGGCACCGACCTGACGCTGCCCGCCGGCTGGGACCCGGGAGAATGTCGCGATCCAGCCTCCTTTACCCCTCCACTACCCCCTGTCACTGGTTGCCCAACAGGCGCTCCCGTCAGTACAAGCCCATCGCCTGGGGAAATGGGCCTGCTGATACCCAGCCTGCGCGGCATCGAGGTGGAGACCGAGCGTCAGAATATCGGCGCTGGAGTGCTCAAGCATCTGAGCCCGCGCTGGAAAATGGGCGTCGATTTTCATCACGATACCAAGGAAGGCATCGACACCATCGGAGGCGCCTTCGCGGCCAGCGGCGGAAACCCGAAGGCGATTATTCTGCCCGAGCCTATCGATTACGAAACCAATCGAATCAGTTTTTTTACCGAGTACGTGGACAAGCTCTCCATGTTCCGTTTCGACTACGAGTTCTCTTCCTTCAGCAACAACAAAGCAACCCTCCGATTCCGCAATCCCTACAACTGGAGGAGCGGTTGGGACCCGGATGCGGGTTTCAACCAGGGCGGCGTTGGAGAGTTCGCACTGGAGCCGGATAATCTTGCTCACAGCTTCAGCCTGTCCGCAGCACGGACCCTCGGCATGACCTCGCGAATAGCTGCGAGCCTGACCCATACCCGCTACCTGCAGGACGAAAACTTCCTGAACTACACCGCGAATCCAGTGCTAGCCGCAAGTATATCGACGCCGTTACCCCGGAATTCCCTCGACGGGGAAATCGTGTCGACGATCTTCGATATCGCCTACACGTCTCGGCCCATGCAGAAGCTGGACGTGGCTGCCCGTTACCGCTTCGAGCACCGGGACAACGACACGCCCTTGGACACGTTCATCTACATTGCCGGCGACGCGGAAACTCAGCCCGGTGCTCCCGGCGGCGGGAACGCCAGAATCAATCTACCCTACGGCACCGGGACCACCCACAAGGTCAAGCTGGACGGCGGCTACCGGCTGGTTCCCAGCACCAAGCTCTCCCTCGGTTATCAGTTCGAGCAAAAGCAGCGCGATTTCTCCGAGGTGGACAAACTCCGCGAGCATACGGTGTCCGGCAAAGTCAGCTCGAGCCCGTTCGAATCGGCCAGCGGCTGGATTCGATACGCGCACTCCTTCCGCGACGGCTCCACCTACCGGGACGCCAAGCTATTCCTGGATAGCCACCCAAACTCGAGTTCTGGGTTCGAAAACGACCCCAGGCTTCGAAAATACTATATTGCAGATCGCGACCGCGATGAGGTCAGGGCCGTCGTAAATTACATGCCGCACCCGCGCTACTCGGTGACGCTCGACGGCGCTTTCAGCCTGGACGATTACGACGAGACAGAAATCGGGATGACGGAAGTTCGCATGACCAGCGTTACGCTGGACTTGGCGGTAAATCCTCGGGACGACGTTTCGGCGAATTTTTTCGTCACTTACGAAAACGCTAAATTCGATCAGGACGGTTGTCAGTGGAGAACAGCTGGTCCTCCTCTGCCAGACAACCAGGCCTGCGTTCTTACTCCGCCAGCTCCGCAGCAGTCGTGGAACACCACAATGGATGACCGAATTTTCACCTTTGGTGTCGGCGCCGAGTGGGAGATCAACAGCCGTTTGGGCGTCGGCGCGGACATAAGCTTCAGCCGCGCGCTGACCCAGGTGGAGACGACCGGCGGATCCAACATCACGACTGAACCGTTACCGGATGTCGTTTCCCACTGGTACAGCCTCGGCGCCCACGCGAGTTACAAGCTGAAAAAGAACCTCGAGGCACGGCTGAGCTACGCCTACGAGCACCTGGAGACCGACGATTTCAGCGTGGACGGCTTGGCCGTGGACACCCTGAACGACGTGATTACGCTGGGGGAGGCGAGCCCCAACTATCGCGGACATATCATCGGGCTGGCGCTCAGCTACAAGTTCTAGGAAAGGCTGTAGGCTACAGGCCGTAGGCTGTGGATTGTAGGGCGCATCCGCCTTCGCTGCGCTACGGCCTGAGCGAAGCGTGTTGCGCCAAATTCTCGCAAAGCGGCAGTTAAATGCCTGCAGTCAAATGAGGAAATTTTCTATTGGATCCCCGCTTTCGCGGGAATGACGAGTGGAGAACAATGCAACGCAGGGCGCAATCAGCGTAGCGCATTGCGCCGGGGTTCCGTCAGATTCGTAGGGCGCAATATCGAAGCGTATTGCGCCGTCCTCCTCACTTCGCGTAATCCGGCTCCTCCCGATCCAGGATTCGCTTAAGCGCCGCAAAGTGGGTTTCCGGCTCCCAGCACTGCCGCCATTGCTCGGCGGTTTTCCTGGCCACTTCCTCCGGCATCTTTTTCAGCTTTTTGCCGGTCGAAAGCGCCAGCACCTGGTTGCGGCAGGCCATCTCCAGGTAATAGAGATCGTCGAAGGCCGCGGCCACGCTGCGACCGACCACGGTGACGCCGTGGTTGGCCATGAACAGCACGCTCTTGTTGCCGAGCGCGGCGCAGATGCGTTCTCCCTCGTCCACCTCGAGCGCCAGTCCGCCGTAATCGTCGTCGTAGGCAATGTCGTCGTAAAAACGCGTGCCGTTCTGATGAATGGGCTCGATGCGCATGCCCTCGATGGACGACAGCGCGGTGGCGTAGGGCATGTGGGTGTGCAGCACGCATTGCGCGTGCGAAAGCCGCGCGTGGATGGGCCCGTGAATGCAGGCCGCGGTTTGATCCACTTCGCCTTCCCCTTCGACAATGTTGCCTTTCGTATCCACCACCAGCAGATCGCTGGCGCGGATCTCGCTGAAGTGAAGCCCCCAGGGATTTAGCAGAAAGCGCCCGCCGTCGTCGCCTAACGCCAGGCTGAAATGGTTGGCGATGGACTCGTGCCAGCCGAAGCGCGCGGCCAAACGAAAAGCCGCCGCCAGGTCGATACGGGATTGAGAGTTGTTGCCGCTCAAAGGTCAGAACCCTAGTTCCTTTCAAGCGCAAAGGACGATATCACAAATGGCTCTCATCGAGGTCGCCGCCCCCCCAGAATGGCGCTAAAGAATCATTACATCTTTCTCCTGGCAAAAGCGGCCGTCCTGGTCCACCTTAACTCATAGACGGCTGGGTGCTTTCGCGGTATAAGCCGCGCCAATCACTGGCTAGCTCTGAACGATTCAGAGCTTCCACCGCACGGGACGTCCTGCACGCGAATCAAACACACAATTGTTTGATTCATCGGAGACGGGCTCGGGCATGCACCCGGCCCGGCGTATTTTAAAGAGTCCGGGACGGACCTTTTCAGAGCTTGTTTCAGGGGGAGATCGTTCATGCCGATGATCGCGGCGGTTCGGAGCTGCTGGGCGCTTTTGCTCGGCATCGCTTTGATCATGCTCGGCAATGGACTGCAGGGCAGCCTGCTCGGCCTGCGCGCTTCCATGGAGGGATTCTCCACCGCCACCATCGGCATCGTCATGACCGGTTACTACGCCGGCTTTCTGGTCGGCTCGGTGCTGGTGCCGAAGTTGTTGAAGAACGTGGGACACATCCGCGTCTTCGCTGCGCTGGCCTCGCTGGCATCGGTCTCGGCGCTCGTCCACCCCGTCTTCCTGCTGCCGTTCGCGTGGATCCTGCTTCGATTGGTTACCGGATTCTCTTATGCCGGTCTTTACGTGGTGGCCGAAAGCTGGCTCAACGACGTCGCCACCAACGAGACCCGCGGCCAGCTGCTGGCCATATATATGGTGATCATGCTGGCGGCAACGGGCGCGGGTCAGTTCCTGCTCAATCTTTCGAGCCCGGGCGGGATGGAGCTGTTCGTGCTCATCTCCGTGCTGGTCTCTCTCGCCGTGGTCCCCATCTCACTTACGGTGTCGCCGGCCCCGCGTTTCGACGCCCCCGAGCACATCGGCATTGGCGCGGTCTACCGGGCCTCGCCGCTGGGCGTGGTGGGCGCCATGGGCACGGGCATGAACTACGGCGCCATATTCAGCATGGGCGCGGTGTACGGCAACGACATCGGGATGCCGGTGTCCTGGATCGCGTACTTCATGGCCAGCATCTATTTCGGCGGCATGCTCCTGCAGTGGCCCATCGGAAAGATCTCCGACCGGCTGGACCGAAGACAGGTCATTCTCGCGGTTACCGTTGTTGCGACCCTGGCGGTGCTCGCGGCGGCCTTCATCGGGGAACACTCGCGTGTTGGACTGCTGGTGCTGATCGCAATCTTCGGTGGGATGTCGCTGCCGCTTTATTCCCTGTTCATCGCCCACACCAACGATCACTTGCGCAACGAGCAAATGGTGGCGGCCAGCGCTACTCTGGTGCTGGTGGGGGGCTTAGGCGCGATCATGGGACCGACGCTCTGCGCCTCGGTGATGTCGCTGCTGGGACCCGTCGGATTTTTCTGGTACCTGGTGGCGGTGCACGCGGGCCTGGCGGGATTTGCCGTTTATCGCATGACCCGGCGGGCACCGACCCCGCGGGACGAGCAGCGCGAGTTTACGGTGGTCTCTCCCAGGGTCTCGCCGGTGGCGGCCGCCATCGCCACCCAGACGGTACGGGATCACCGCGACCAGGATCTGGCCCGCCTCATTCGGTACTGATCCGCCGCCGCTCACCGACCGCTTGCGCCGAACGAACGGCTCCGATAGCGTGCCTCAAGGAGCCTTTCGCCAGTGAGCGACCCCATCTCAAGCGCGTCAAAACCAAGCCCAGCCGGCTTTGTCGGGCTCTGGGTACTTCTCTCGTTTGCCGCCTCGGCCGAGCCTGCGGACGGGTATCCAGAGCTTTCCCAAGTGTTTTACGACTTCGAGGTCGCCGGCTATTGCGGGCTGGTCACCAATTCCGTGGGACACGGATTTCGCCGCGAGGCGAACCGCCTTATCGAGCGCAACGGTCTGGACCGGGAAACGGTGAACCAGCTTCGGGGAGACGCCTGGCAGGCAGCGCACGCCGAGTGGCAGAACCGGGGTCTGGGGGGATTTCGAAACTGGTGCCGCACCGAGGGCCGCGCCGCCGCCGAAAGATTCTCGGACAGACCGCCCTGATCTGCGCCTGGACCGGCCCGTCACACAGCGCTGAGCGCATATTCGGGGAAGCCCTTTCCGGTTTTCAGCGCCGCCGGACGGTTTGGCCTTAAGCCCGGAAAAAAATTGGCCTTACTCGACCGCTTGACGGGCTTGAGGGGGTGGGTTGAAATGGCCGACATTACCCTCGGGTATGCACGATTCGGCGCCGAAAATAACGATTTGTAACCCGCCGGATTCCCCACACCTAGAGATCGGAGGAGACCCATGAGTGATAAGAAGATGTCACGGACCCGCATGAAGCGCCGTGCCGTGCTGAAAGGCGGTGCTGCGGTTACCGCGGCAGCCGCCGTTGGACCATGGATTGTCAGTTCAAACGTTCTCGCCGCAGTCGGCGAGGTCAACATTCTGATGTGGTCGGATTACCTGCCACCAGATTTCATGGATGGCTTCACCCAAAAGACCGGCATCAAGATTAATTACACCGGCATCGGCTCCAACGAGGAAATCATCACCAAGATGAAAGCCACCAAGGGCCGTGGTGTAGACATCTGCAGTCCCACCAACATGCGATCGCCCCAGTGGGTAGATCTCGAGCTGCTGCAGCCCTTCGATTACGGGCGGATTAAAAATCTCAAGAACGTCAACCCGGCGATGGTCAAAGTCGGCGATGAAGAGTGGAACTTCAAAGGAAAAGGTTCGCACTGGCTGCCGCACATCTGGGGTACGGAAGCCGTTGCCTGGCGCACCGATCTTTATTCACCGCCCGGCGGCATCCCCAGCTACGGCAACATCTGGGATCCCGTTAACAAGGGCAAGACCATGATGCGGCCGCATTCGGGCATGCTCGGCGCCGGCCTTTATCTCGAGACCACCGGCGCGCTCGAACCCGGCGCGATGAAGAAGGCCTATAACGACGAAGCCACCATGCGCAAGACCTGGGCCAAGGTCACCGACTACTGCATCAAGAACAAGGCGCAGGTGAAGCTGTTCTGGAACGACGCCGACAGCCAGAAGAATGGTTTGTTGAACGAAGGCGTCATCGTCGGCCAGACCTGGGACGGACCGCCGCTTGCGCTGAAGAGCGCGGGTGAACCCGTCACCTACCAGGCACCGAAGGAAGGTGCGCTGGCTTGGGTCGACGGCATGTCGCTGTCGCGCGGTGCCGGTGATCTGGATGCGGTGTATGCGTTCCTCGACTACTGCTATGAACCCGAGCCCGCAGGTAAGGCCATCGACAAGCATGGCTACAACTCCGCGGTTCTCGGCGCCGACAAGCACGCCGGCGCGCAGTACAAGAAGAACTTCGCCGAGGCCTATCCCGGAGACGCGCTGTCGAATCTCTGGCCGTGGCCGAAGGAGCCGCAGTGGTACGCCGACGTACGCACGGAGTACCGCAACAAGTTCGTCAACGCTTAAACGACGACATTTACCCCCGGACCCGTGTGGTCCGGGGGTTTTCGATTTGATGGTGCGCGGGGCGCGACCCTCGTGCACGCACGAACACAATAAAGACACGGCCCGCAATGAGCCGGAACAACAATTCAAATAGCGATCAGGCTGTCATCGGCGACGGCCCGGTTACGAGCGGGCACGAGTCTGATCAGACCGAAATGTTTCATATCTGAAAAGCATCGTAACCTTCGCGGATAAATCCCCATGAGTGCTGGTGTCGATCTCGAGAATGTATGGATCAAGTTCGGCGAATTCGTCGCCGCGCGTGATGTCAACATAAACATCAAGGAAGGCGAGTTTTTCAGCTTTCTTGGACCTTCCGGGTGTGGAAAGACCACCCTGCTCCGGGCGGTGTCCGGCTTCCTCGAGCCTTCAGAGGGCGTGGTCAAGATCGGCGGCAAGGACATGAAGGGCATCGGGCCGAACAAACGGCCCACCGCGCTCATTTTCCAGAACCTTGCGCTTTTTCCGCTGATGACGGTGTGGGAGAACATTGCGTTCTCTCTCGAGGTCAAGGGTATGGGCAGAGCCGAGCGGCGCAAGCGTGCCGACGAATTGCTGAACCTCATCGCCCTGCCCGGCCAGGGCGACAAGATGGTGCACGAACTGTCCGGAGGTCAGAAACAGCGCGTGGCCATCGCCCGGGCGCTGGCGGCGGAGCCGAGCGTACTGCTCTTGGACGAGCCCCTGTCCGCGCTGGACCTGAAGCTCAGGCAGCACATGCGCACCGAGCTTCGCGCCATCCAGCAGCGCGTCGGCATCACCTTTATCTATATCACCCACGACCAGGGCGAAGCGCTCACCATGTCCGATCACATCGCGGTCATGCGCGAGGGCGTGATCGAGCAGGTGGCCGACGGCACCGATATGTACGACCACCCCGAGACCGCGTTTGTCGCCTCTTTCGTCGGCGAGAACAACCTGTTCAAAGGCAAGGTGAGCGACATCAACGGCGAGCAGGCGGTGGTGGACACCAACGTCGGCCGCGTCCGCGCGAGGCTGGCCAAGCTGCCCAAAGAACGCCAGCTGGAAACGGGCGACAGCGCCTTCGTTTTTGTGCGTCCCGAATCGCTCAAATTCGCCAACGGCGTGGACTCGGAGAACCTTATCAAGGCAAAAATTCATCAGGAGGAGTTCGAGGGTCAATTCTGGCAGGTGTTCCTCAACGTGGCTGACGAGGCGAAGAAGATCAAAATGTCTCTGGTGAACGACGGATCGGCGCTTCAACATGAAACAGGCGCCGACGTGACGCTGACCTTCCAGCCGGATCTCGCGGTGGCGCTGCCGGAAGGACCTCTGGCGCAGGAATAGTGGTGCTCACCGGGTAAATCATCATGGCCACCTGGCTCTCGAATTTCTACCAGCGAAACGGCACCGCGCTTTCGATTTTTCTGCTCCTGTCCGTGCTGTTCTGGGTGTTCATCCTGATCATCCTGCCGCAGCTGTTCATGCTGGACTTTTCTTTCCGTCATAACCTGACGCCGGCGGAGATCGGGGGACCGAAAGACGTCTACACCCTCGAAAACTATCAATATATGATCTACGGCAGCGCCCAGGCAGAGGGCAGCTATAACACCGTCGACTTGACGGTTTTCGCCCGCACCCTCGTTGCCGCGATTTTCGTGACCCTCTTCGACCTGGCGATCTGCTACCCGATCGCTTTTTATCTTGCCCACTCCGCCTACGGCGGCGCCGCCCGTTTGATGGTGCTTTCCCTGATCGTGCCCTTCTGGGTGAACGAAATATTGCGTGCCTTCGCGTTCCGCATCATGTTCGGGGCCACAGGCGTCATCAATAACTTCCTCATATGGCTGGGCATACTGGATCAGCCCTATGACTTCATCCGCAACGACATCGCGCTGTACGCCGGCTTGGGTTACGCCTTCATCCTTTTGATGATCTTTCCCATCTACAACACGGTGGAAAGCCTGGATAAAAACCAGATCGAGGCGGCGCGGGACCTGGGAGCGCCCTGGTGGCGCATCCACTGGCGGGTGGTCATTCCCTACGCCAAGCCCGGCATCACGTCAGGCTGCACCATGGTGTTCATGCTCACCGCAGGCGCGCTGGCCGCGCCGCAGATCCTGGGCGGACCGAGCAGCCTGTGGTTCACCCAGATCATCTACCAGTGGTTCAACACCGGTAACAACTGGCCTCAAGGATCCGCCTACGCCATCATCCTGCTCGCGACCTGTATCGCCTTCGTGCTGATCATGATGAAGGTGTTCAAGGTCAAGCTCGGGGAGATCGCGCGGTGAGGTCCGAAACCTTTTTGAAGATTTCGGTCGGCGCGTTCGTCGCCCTGTTTTTCGCTTACCTGTTCGGTCCGCTCATCATCATGAGCCTGACGGCCTTCAACAGCTCGCAATTTCCGCGGGTCACACCGTGGGAATGCTTCTCGGTGGAATGGTTCGACGTACTGATCAACGACGCCAAGCTGATGAGCGGATTGCGCAACAGCCTGGTCATCGGATTCGGCGTCATTCTGATTGCCGTGCCCATCGGCATGGCGGGTGCGCTGATGCTGACCCAGGTGGGACGCCGGGTGCGGCCCTGGTATTACACCATCGTGATCTCGCCCATCCTGGTGCCCGGCGTTGTGCTGGGGATTTCCACGCTGATTTTCTGGGATCGGCTGGGGCGCATGTTCAACGCCGGCTACGACTCGATTTTCTACGACGGCATCTTCCTCACTATCCTCGGCCAGGCCACGTTCATCTCCGCCTACGCCATGCTGGTGTTCATCGCCCGGCTGCAGCGCTTCGATCCGGCGCAGGAAGAGGCGGCGCTGGATCTGGGCGCGACCCACGTGCAGACCTTCCGCAAGATCCTGCTGCCGTTCATGAAGCCCGCCATAGGATCGGCGGCGGTGCTCGCGTTCCTGGCTTCCTTCGAGAATTACAACACCACGGTGTTCACCATTCTCTCCTCGGAGACCCTCACCACGGTGCTGGCGAGCAAGGTGCGCTACGGCATCAATCCCTCCATCAGCGCCCTGGCCGTCATCATCGTCTCTCTGACGCTGGTGGGCGCCGTAGTGTACGAGATCCTAAAGCGCCGCGAGCAGGCCGCGGCAAAAGAGTCCGAGCTGGTGGCCCGGGGCAAGGTGGAAAAGCGCACAAAACAAACGCCGCTGTTCCTCGATCCGGCGATGATCATTGCCGTGCTGGTATTCATCGCCGGCACCGGCACCGTGTACTTCGCCGGCACCATCGGCCTCGAGGAGTGCAAGGCCGCGGTGCTGGCGGAAAAGCGGGCCAGAACCGAGCGCGCCATCAAGGAGCGGCAAACCAAGGAGATGTTCCGCCAGGCCGCGCCCACCACGCCAGACCCTTATGCCCCCGCTACCGAAGCGGCGCCGAAAGTGGAAGCCAAGGGCACCGAAGGCTATCGAAGCATCTTTGCCCCGAGCACGCTCGAAGGAATGGCGGGACAAGAAAGCGAAGAGAAAAAAGAAGAAATCGAAGCCAAGGGCACCGAGGGTTACAAGAGCATCTTCGATCCGGGCAATCTCAAAGGCCAGGTTGGC
>JBFHVA010000123.1:0-10409 GCA_041589735.1 Gammaproteobacteria bacterium
GTGTAAGAGGCCCACGGGAATCAGTCACTTGGGAGCGGGTCGAGCGGTGATTCTCCGGGCCGTTCACGCACGCGTGCCGCCCTCCTTCAAGCAGCCACTTTCGCCGGCGACCTAAGGCCGGCGAGGGAGTCGGGCGCCATTATGCACTAAAGCTGGGCGCGGTTCGCTGTTACGCACCACTCTGGTGCGAAACGCCGAACAGGAGACGCACTTCCGCCACATCGGGCTCGTTCGCCACCGCCTCGTTGAACGCCGCAGCCAGACGTTCGGCGCTGGCCGGATCCGGCGCCATGGATACCGGCAGCTCGAGCTCTACGTGCACCTTTCCATTCAGATAATGCAGCGTCACTCGCCGAATCGCGGCGGCCTCGTCCAAGTCGCGCCAGCAGCCGTCCAAACGCTCGAGTATCTGTCGCCTGAGGTCCAGGTGCTCGGAGGGCGCGGCCATCTCGTCGTCCTCGGGATCAATGTGCACCATTACGTCTTCCACGTCATCTATGCGCCGGATGAGACGGCTGCGCACGTTCTCACTGATATGGTGGCCTTCGGAAACGCTCAAGGTCGGATCTTCGAGAATGATGTGTACGTCTACCAATGCCTTGCCTCCCATCCTTCGCGTGCGCAGCTCGTGCAGGTCTCTGACTCCACCGACGGACATGATGGTAGATCGAATGTCTTCCAGCTCCCCCGGTTCGAGCCCGGTGTCCACGAGCTCGCGCAAGCTCGACCAGGAAAGGTCGTAACCGATTTTTGCGATCATTGCGGCAACCACCAGGGCAGCCAATGCGTCCAGATATTCGAATCCGAACTGTGCGCCGGCTATGCCGATGATGACTATGAGCGACGAGAACGCATCCGAGCGGCTGTGCCACGCATTCGCGCGCAATAAATTGGACTTGAGCTTTCGCGCGTAGCGCATCGTATACCGGTAAATCCACTCCTTGGAAACGACAGAAGCGGCGGCAATGACCAGACCCCACGCCGCCGGTACCAGCAGCGCTTCCGGCGCCAATAGTTTCTGGACAGCGTCGATGGCAATTCCGATCCCGATGAGCCCGAGCAGCACCCCGAGGCCCACGGTGGCAGCCGTCTCGAAACGGGCGTGACCGTAAGGGTGTTCCTCGTCAGCGCCCACATTGGCGTGCTTGGCCGCCAGAAGCACCAGCACATCGGTGGATAGATCCGAGAGCGAATGCACGCCATCGGCGATGAGCGCCTGGGAGTGCCCGATGGATCCGCCAATGATTTTTGCGATGCCCAAGGCCAAATCAAAAGCCGCGCCGATCAGCGTGACCCGCCGAGTGTCCCGATAGCGCGACTCGTGATCGATGGAGGCTTGTGCGGTCGTGATTCCCGGTTCAGAACTCATCAGCGCTCTTCAAGTGGCTTGCCAATTTTCACCGTGATCACGATCTCGTCGCTCTGCTCCTCGATGGCCACCAGCTGATGTCCGTTGATCCGGCACCAGGCGGGAATGTCGCTACGGGTCCCCGGATCGGTGCACAGCACTTCGACTAGATCACCACTTGGCAGAGCGGAGACGAAATCCTGAAGCCGGATGACCGGCATTGGACAGAGCATCCAGCGGGCGTCCAAAGTATGTCTATCGGACATTAGGGCGTCGCTAATCCGCAGCAGTTGCGACGAATTCTTCACAGATACCACTCCCGGGGCACCTCATTGGAGGACAGCGGAACGACGTCCATTCGCCGACTTTCCCGCTGGCGTTCGTTCACCTCTACGCTGACGGAGTTGGCGGATCGTCCTTGGCTGAAGCGGGCGGTAAGTCTGGCGGCCAATATCAGATCATTTTCGCCCACCTCGCCGTCGACGAGGGCCAGGGGTCCCGAGTGACTCAAAGTACGCAGATGCGTGTAGCGCTCGCAATAGCCCTCAAGAAATCTGTTCTCGCCTTCTTCGCGACCGATGATGAGTTTGAAATTTTTTCGCGGTCGCAGGTGACGGCCAACTTTGAGCAGCATGATGTCATCCAGCTCATAGTCCCGCTCACCCCGCGCACGCCACAGATCGCTGAGCTTGTTGGTGTAGCTCGAATCGGTGAGAAAACAGCAGCCGCCAGCGGGCTGCGCGTAGTCTTCGATCCCGAGACTCGCCGCGAGAGAAAACTGGGGTTTTCTCGAACGACCGTGAAAAGCGTGCAGCTCTTCTCTGTTTACCCAGCCTTCGCGTTCCGGAAGCGTAGGAGGCAGATGCTTGGCGCAAAGCGGGCGCAAGAGCCGATCTCCCGCGCCGGAGTCAGCGGCAACGATAGGCATGCACCGTCGGCGTTGTGACATGGGCCGCTGGTTGAGCACTTCGCCGGTAATGATGAAATCGAAACCATTGGCCAGCATCCACTGGTGCGCTCTGCCGACCATGAAAGACTTGCAGTCAAGACACGGGTTCAGGTTTTTGCCGTAACCGTGCTTCGGATTGATGACCACGTCTTTATAGTCCTCCACCACGTCGACGAAGTGCAACTTGATGCCAAGCTGCTCGGCAACCCATAGCGCGTTATTGCGCTTCGGCCGCTGGCGGTCCTTTTTGCGAATTGCGTGGGTGTGGCCTTCGACGCAAAAACCGGTGAAAAAGTTGAGGCCCTCAACGTGAACGCCTTGCTCGAGGACGACCCGGGCGGCGAGCATCGAGTCGAGCCCACCCGAAATCAGTGCCACCGCTTTTTGCTGCTCAACGCTCATAGAGATTGATCTTAATCAACGTAGCCGGCTAACCGAAGCGTTGCCGCCAACGGGGGACATCTAGGGAACGTTTCAGGCCGCCAGGCGTCCAGCGACGGCCCAGTGACGGTCGGATACCCGCCTCGGCTGTAGCTGTTCGAGGCCGGTGGCGTCTAGTTGTGCCGCGACCTCTTCCAGAGTGTAGGAAGCGCAAAGCGAAGCGCGAAAGTCCTGACGCAGAACCTCGGGCGCATTTTCCGCGTAGACCTCTACTAGCCGATCCACCGTGACTTCGTCGTCGGGTCGCATCAAGTCCATTACCGCCACCGCGGCGCCCAGCGCGGCGCAGCGGGCAACCGTCTTCCATAAGTCATGAGGATCAGCAAGGTGGTGCAGCAAACTGTTGGAGACAACGGCGCCGTAGCTCGCCATTTCCAGCCGCTCGTCGGGAAGTCGCCGGCGGGTAAGATTGATACGATTACTCATTCCGGCTTTTGCCACCGCTTCTCGTGCGCAACGAAGCATACTTTCCGATCCGTCGATGGCATCTATCGTCAGCTCTGGAAACGCTCGTGCAATGCGGATAGGGATGTCCGCGGGACCGCAGCCGAGATCCAGCACCCGGCCGCGGGCGGGCGCATCTCCCCAAGCGGTGCGAAGAATCTCCACGAACAGGGCGTTGGACTCGGAAAAATCCGCCTCGGCGTAGGCCTTTGCCTGGGCGGGGGCATCCATGAGTTCCGGCTCGGGGGTGCGCTTCATAGTCGGGGCTCAAGGCAATACATGCTCATGGGTCACTTGTCCGCGGGCAGCCGCGACTCCAGCGCGAAAAGATCTTTGATCTTTTCGCGCTTGCGCACCAGGTGCGCGCGTTCACCGTCCACCATGACTTCTGCGGCCCGGGGACGGGTGTTGTAATTCGAGCTCATGACAAAACCGTAGGCACCCGCGGACAGAATAGCGAGCAGCGAACCGGGCTCGACATCGAGCACGCGATCCTTTGCCAGGAAATCGGATGATTCGCAAACCGGACCGACGACGTCGTAGCGAACGCCCGAAGACTCATCGTTTGCGCTCACCGGCCGTATTTCTTGCCATGCGCCGTAAAGCGCCGGACGGATGAGGTCGTTCATTGCGGCGTCGGTAACGGCAAATCGCTTTTCCCCGTTACTCTTAAGGTAAAGAACCCGGGTGAGCAGGGCGCCGGCGTTGCCGGCAACGGCACGCCCGGGCTCGACAAGGAGCTTCAAGCTCCTGTCCTTAATGCGCTTTCGGATTGTGGCGATATATTCTGCGGGCGAGGGCGGGGTTTCGTCCTTGTAACGAATACCTAATCCCCCCCCAAAGTTCAGATGACGAATTCGAATCCTTTTCTTCTCGAGCGCATCGACCAGCGCCAGCACTCGATCAAGCGCGTCGGCAAAAGGCTTTAGGCTCGTCTGCTGGGATCCGATATGGCAGTCGACTCCGTGCACCTCAACATGCTTCATCTTCGCCGCCTTGCGATAGAGCGCGGGAGCCTCCTCTATTGGCACACCGAACTTGTTCTCGCTCAATCCGGTGGCGATATAGGGATGGGTCCTGGCATCTACGTCGGGATTGACGCGAAAAGAAATAGGCGCACGTTTCCCGACCGCCCGGGATACGCGGTCGATGGTTTCTAGTTCCGCGGCTGACTCCACGTTAAAACAGTACACTCCGGCTTCCAGAGCCTGGGCGATTTCCGGGGCGGTCTTACCCACCCCGGAAAAAACCGTGCGTTTAGCTTTCCCGCCTGCGGCCAGCACGCGCTCAAGCTCTCCTGCAGAAACGATGTCGAAACCGGAGCCGAGACGCGCGAGCACATCGAGAACACCTAGGTTTGAATTTGCCTTGACGGAGTAGCAGATCAGATGATCGATGCCGAAAAGCGCTTGATGAAAAGCATTAAAGCGTCGTTCCAGCGCGGCGCGCGAATACACGTAACATGGCGTGCCGTAACTTTCGGCAATCTCCTCCAAGGAAACGCGCTCCGCATGGAGAACGCCATCCACGTATGTGAAAAATTCCGCCGGCACCTTAGCGATCTCGCAGTTTGTTCAAGCCGTGTTCTGTTGACCGGGACGCCATCTGTCCCGGTGGACTATGGGTCAGGCGCGCGGAAAGCGGGGCCGGCCGAGCGCCGTGGATTTCTGCTTCTTCTTTTTTTCCTCGCTTTCCTCTTCCGGGAGATAAAGTGGACCCTTCTGCCCGCATGCGTTCAGCACGACGGCCGCGACGGTAAGCAGAGTCAACCGCAAAAGCCGTCGCCGGGTATGGATCGCCATCGCGGACGTTCCTCTAAACGAGAGTCCCGCGAGTATAGCGGCGGGTCACTGGCGGCAAAACCCAGAAGGCATTTCGCCACCCATTTTGACCGCGCGATAGGAGCCACTACACTACGCGCGGCCGGCCAGCTTCGGCATACCGGAGACAATAGGACCATTCAGACAGGACATGTCTAAGTTTGAAAAACCCCTCATCATTGAGCCCGAGGGCGAAGCCAGCGCCAGCGTGATCTGGCTTCACGGGCTGGGCGCCGATGCTCACGACTTCGAGCCCATCGTTCCCGAACTCGGCGGTGAGCTGCGCAGCGGCGTGCGCTTCGTGTTCCCCTTCGCGCCCCATCGGCCAGTGACCATAAACGGAGGCATGGTGATGCGCGCCTGGTACGACATCACCGATACAGACCTCGCCCGACGCGCAGACGAAAAGGGCGTGCGCGAGTCTGCAGATATCTTGAGCGCCCTGGTGGACGCCGAGATCCAGAATGGCGTCGGCACGGAGCGCATCGTGCTAGCGGGATTCTCACAGGGCGGCGCCATCGCGCTGCATACCGGTTTGCGCTATCCGCGGCCGCTGGCCGGAATTCTCGCCCTTTCTGCCTACCTGCCGCTGCACGAGACCAGCCGAGAGGAAGCCAGTGAAGCCAACCGAGGCGTGCCGATCTTCATGGCCCATGGAAGCCAGGATCCGGTCATCCCTCTGTCAACTTCAGAATCTTCACGCGATTTTCTGACAAAACGCGGTTACGTGGTGGAGTGCCACACCTACCCGATGCCGCATTCAGTCTGCGCGGAAGAGGTGCGGGATATTCGCGATTGGCTGTCGCGGATCCTGGTCTGGTCGAAGAGCTCCGGCGAATAGGGTTGGTTCAGCGTCGCCGCTGCTTGCGCGGCCGTCCTCGGCCGCCGGAGTCGCCTGAGCCGCGCGGCCGAACGGAATGACGCCGTCGCCTTACCGGGGGCTTCAGCTCGGCGAGCAGCGATTCCGGGGCAATTTCCGATTCGATCTTCTCCCCGATGAATTCTTCGATTTCGTCCAGCGAGTAGACGAACTCCTCGCAGGCCAGGCTGATTGCGTTACCGCTGGCGCCGGCGCGGGCGGTGCGCCCGACCCTGTGCACGTAGTCTTCCGCGTCCTGGGGCAGATCAAAGTTGATCACGTGGCTCACGTCCGGAATGTGAAGACCGCGGGCGGCGACATCGGTAGCCACAAGTATCGGCAGTTCGCCGCGTTTGAATTGGTTGAGCAGGGCGAGCCTTTTCTTCTGTGGCACGTCTCCGGTAAGCAGACCACAATGATAGCCGTTGCCTTCCAGGTAGTCGGCAATGCGCTCACAAACGCGTTTGGTATTTGCGAAAACCAGCGTGCGGCTCACGTCCATCCGACCAAGCAGGCCGTGCAGCAACGAGATCTTGTCATCCTTGGATACGTGGTAAACCTTCTGCTCGATCATCTTTACCGTCACCCGATCCGGATTGGCGTCGACGATGATCGGCGCGTTCATGTGCTCATAAGCGAGCTCGGAAACGCGGTGCGAGAGGGTCGCAGAAAACAGCATATTCAGCCGCTCCTCGGGTGGGGGCATACGTCTGAGCAGATAACGGATGTCGCGAATAAAGCCCAGGTCGAACATGCGGTCGGCTTCATCTAGAACTGTGACCTGGACGCGCTTCAAGCTGAAAATATTCTGCTTGAAGTAATCGATCATTCGGCCCGGGGTACCGATAAGAATTTCCACGCCTTTCTGAAGCATCTGACGCTGTGAGTCGTAGCCCGTTCCTCCGAACACAACACCGACACGCAGCCCGGTGTAGCGCCCTAAAATTTCAGCATCGGAGTGGATCTGCACGGCAAGCTCGCGGGTGGGCGCGAGAATGATTGCGCGCGGATCGCCGTCTTTTCCCCCTTGAACTACGGGCTTTCTCAGCAAAAGATTCATGGTCGCAAGCAGGAAGGCGGCGGTCTTTCCCGTACCCGTCTGGGCCTGTCCTTCCACATCGGTACCGGCGAGCGCTTTTGGCAGAGCCCCAGCCTGAATCGGAGTGCAGAACTCAAAGCCTGCGTCTGCCAGGCCTTTCATCAGCGAAGGCTCCAGGTCGAGGGTTTCGAAACGGACGTCGGTAAGAGCGTGCTCTTGAGTTACGGTTGCGGTGTCGATCATTCGTGTCGGCGCGGTCTAAGGTGCGGGTGTTTTGCCATCCTTACTGGCAATCGCGCCGGGGCCTCCTATTAAATTACGTGCGGAACGGCGTGCTCCTGAGTGGTTCATCATATTGGGCAAATAAGCTATTGAGTTCACACCGAATCTTGGTTTAGCGTTAATATCCGCTAATCTGACGAGTCGATTTCCGGCACTTGAAATGCCAATCCAATTTCGCTCAAATGACTTTCACCCCATCAAGAGATTCACGGCATGAGTGACAAAATCGTCCATATTACGGACGAAACGTTCGAAGAGGATGTCCTTAAGTCCAACGAGCCCGTGCTCGTCGACTACTGGGCCGAATGGTGCGGTCCGTGCAAAGCCATTGCCCCGATCCTCGGAGAAATCGCAGAAGAATACGCGGGTAAGCTTAAGATCGCAAAGCTCAACATAGACGAAAACCCCGAGACTCCGCCCAAGTACGGGATCCGTGGAATTCCGACACTCATGCTGTTCAAGGGTGGAAACGTCGAGGCGACCAAGGTGGGGCAGGTTTCCAAATCACAGCTGTCGGCATTCATCGACAGCAACCTCTGAGCGGCCCCGGAATCGCCGCCACAATCGCATGAAAACGGGCTGGACGCGGTCGAATTTGCGTGCTAATTTAAACTAAGAACGTGGCGGTTTTGCCGCATTTCGCACGCTTCTCATAATCCCTAACTGACTCGGACCCAACCCTTTCTTTTTTAGTTTTTTCCGCGCGGGTGTGCGCTCGCAGTAGCACGTGGCCGTGCCATGAAGGCGGCCGATCTCAATAGATGAACCTTACCGAACTCAAACAAATGCCCGCCCCCGAGCTGCTGGAGCTCTCCCAGCAGATGGGTATCGAAGGTGTCGCGCGGTCGCGCAAACAAGACATCATTTTCAGCATTCTCAAAGGTCACGCCAAAAAGGGCGAGGATATCTACGGGGACGGCGTGCTGGAGATTCTCCAGGACGGATTTGGATTTCTCCGATCGGCCGACAGCTCTTATCTTGCCGGGCCTGATGACATTTACGTATCACCCAGCCAGATACGCAGATTCAGCCTCCGGACCGGCGATACGGTGGCGGGAAAGATACGACCGCCCAAGGAAGGCGAACGATATTTTGCGCTTCTCAAGGTCGACGAGATCAATTTCGACAGCCCAGACGCGGCAAAGAATAAGGTCCTTTTTGAGAACCTGACGCCGCTTTTCCCCACCGAGAGGCTCAATCTCGAGATTGGCAACGGAGCTACCGAAGATCTCACGCCCCGAATCATTGACTTGATCTCTCCTATAGGAAAGGGGCAGCGCGCTCTCATCGTTTCTCCGCCCAAGGCGGGTAAGACCATGATGCTCCAGAGCATCGCCCACTCGATTGCGGCGAATCACCCGGAGTGCTACCTGATCGTGCTTCTGATCGACGAGCGCCCGGAGGAAGTAACCGAAATGGACCGCTCGGTGAAAGGCGAGGTGGTTTCCAGCACCTTTGATGAGCCCGCCAGCCGTCATGTTCAGGTTGCTGAAATGGTGATCGAGAAGGCCAAGCGGCTCGCGGAGCACAAGCGCGATGTAGTCATTCTTCTCGACTCGATTACCCGCCTTGCTCGCGCCTACAACACGGTAGTGCCTTCCTCAGGCAAAGTGCTCACGGGTGGCGTGGACGCAAACGCGCTGCAGCGGCCCAAGCGTTTCTTCGGCGCTGCGCGCAACATCGAGGAAGGCGGCAGCCTCACTATCATCGCCACCGCACTGGTGGACACCGGTTCCCGCATGGACGACGTGATTTTCGAAGAGTTCAAGGGTACGGGTAACAGCGAAATTCACATGGAAAGAAAGATCGCCGAGAAGCGTATCTTTCCAGCGATCAACATCGATCGCTCCGGAACGCGCCGTGAAGAGCTTTTGACCAAACCCGACGAGCTACAGAAGGTTTGGATCTTGAGAAAGCTGCTCCATCCGATGGAAGAAATCCAGGCGATGGAGTTTCTCCTCGACAGGCTGAAGGCGACAAAAACAAACGGCGAGTTCTTCGACGCCATGAAGCGTCAATAAAAACTTCGCGCGCAGTAACCGCGAGAAACGCCAGTTCTGGCCCTGCCCTTGACTGCGGTCAGGACACCGCTTCCCACGCCTGTTAGCATTTCTTTTTATGGCGAAATCGAGCCGTAAAAACAGGCCTCATGCTCGAGCGCGGGGCGCCGCGCGCGTCATCGTCCCGGTTGTCATCCTGCTCACCGGCGCCGCCGCCTACGCCGCATTGAAGGTCACCCGCCCGGAACCCAAGCCGATTGAGTCGCAGGAAAAGGCCTGGGCGGTGGTCACGGAAAGCGTGGAGCCGCGCACGCTGTCTCCGAACCTGCGTCTCTTCGGGCGGACTGAGTCCCCGCGAACAGCGCGCCTCACTTCCGGCGTCGAGGCCGACGTTTTGAACGTCCCCGCCCGTGAAGGCGAACGCGTGGAAACCGGAGAGCTGCTCGTCAGCCTCGACGACCGGGAGGTTGCCCTGACGCTCCGGCAGCACCAGGCGGAAATCAATCAGATTGCAGCGGAAATCGAGCTCGAAAAGGACAAGCACGCCAATGATCTGAGCGCCCTCGAACACGAACAAGAGTTGCTCGCGCTCGCAAGGAAAGAGGTGGAACGCGCTCAAAGGCTTGTAAAAACCAACGTGGGTTCACAGTCTCAGCTCGACGTGGCGCGCCAGACGGTGGAGCGTCAGATTATCGCGGTGAACAGTCGCGAACTCGCGATTCGGCAGTATGAAAGCGTGCTGGCGCGGCTCGAATCCAGGCTGCGTCAGGCTGAGGCCGTGCGCGATAGATCCAAGCTCGACCTGCAGCGTACGAGAGTCATAGCGCCTTTCGACGGCCGGGTGACCAAAGTTTCGGTATCCATCGGCGATCGGGTAAAAAACGGTGACCCTTTGGTATCCATGTATGACACCAGCACGTTGGAGATCCGGGCACAGGTTCCAACAGCTTCTCTGCCGCTGGTGCGTCAGAGCCTGCTCGAGAGCCGCCCCCTGACGGCGCGTTCCCGGGTCGATGGGATCAGCGTGAAGGCGGTGCTGGATCGCATTTCCGGCGAGGTGCGCCCCGGATCGGGTGGAGCGGACGCCTTATTCAGCATCCTCGAAGGTTCTCCCTGGCTGCCCTTGGGGCGCACGGTGGAGCTGGTGGTTGAGCTACCGCCGGTCGCAGACGCCGTGGCGCTCCCGCTGGAGGCGCTCTACGGCACCAGCACGATATACCTTTTCGA
>JBFHVA010000124.1:0-10397 GCA_041589735.1 Gammaproteobacteria bacterium
ATCTATATGCAAAATGAGGACTATGAGGCGGCAAAGAGCGCGCTTTTAAAGGCGCTGGAAATCAACCCTCATCTGGTGGCCACGCGTCAGAATCTGGAAATGGTGGAACGCCGTCTATCCGGCGACCCCGCCTGAGCCGCTCGTCCCGAGCAACGCGGGCCGCGGCTTATAACCAGTCGTAATTTCAATATCCCGTTCCTTTCTTTTTCTTTATAAGACGCTGCGGTTAGCATGCAGGGTGTCGCGCGGCCACGGAATGCCGCGCCCCCCACGCGTGAGGTCTTATAAGCAATGCCCGCGACAAGCGATCATCGCAGTACGCCCAGAGTCCACGTCATTCACGAAAACTCGGAGTGGACCGCGCCGCTCATCCGCGCGCTCACTCAACGCAACGTGCCCTACCGCGACTGGCACCTGGACGCCGGTAGCGTTGATCTCGAGGCCCCGCCTCCCGCGGGAATTTTTTACAGCCGCATGAGCGCGTCCTCGCATACCCGCGGCCACCGTTTTGCCCCGGAGCTGACGGCTGGCGTACTCGACTGGCTGGAGAGCTATGGTGCCCGGGTCATTAACCCCAAGAGCGCCCTGATCCTGGAGCTCAGCAAGGTGTCGCAGTACGCCGCGCTGTCGCGGCACGGCATTCGCACGCCGCGCACCATCGCCGCGGTGGGTGAAGCGGCTTTACTGGCTGCCGCAAAGAAAATGCGCGGCGCTTTCATCACCAAGCACAATCGGGCCGGAAAAGGTCTCGGTGTCCGCTTGTTCGAGAGCGCGGCCGCGCTTTCTCGAGCACTCGAGCGGGGAGAATACGAGGACTCCGTCGACGGCGTGAACTTAGTGCAGCAATACATTAAGGCTCCTACGCCCCACATCACGCGGGTCGAGTTCATCGGACGGCGGTTTCTCTACGCGGTACGCGTGGATACCTCGGAAGGGTTCGAGCTCTGCCCCGCGCAGTCCTGCGCACCAGAAGACGCTTTTTGCCCCGTTGGCGAAAAAGCTGCCGGTGCGAAGTTCGAAATTGTCGACGGTTTCACTCATCCTCTGATTCATCGCTTCGAGCGCTTCATGTCTGCGGAGCAGGTTGACGTTGCCGCATTCGAGTTCATTGTCGACGGCGAGGGCAGAAGCTACACCTACGACATCAACACCAACACCAACTACAACGATGATGCGGAAGCGCGCGCCGGCGTATCCGGGATGGGCGTGCTGGCGGACTACCTCGCAGCCGAGCTGAAACGCTATCAGGGCAGTTCCAAATCCGCCGCGGCCTGAAGGAGCGTGAGGATTGAGGCCGGAGGTCAAAGGGCTGCCTTGGGCTGCTCCCCGGCGCCGCCAGGGTGTCGACTACTGCTATGCATACGCTGAAATTTCGCTTCAGCGAAAAAGCTCGACGTGTCCCAATCTTTGCTCAGGACGTTGCTGGCCTTCGGCGCCGTTCAGGCGCTTTTCACCCTTCGCTCGCGCAAAGTAATGTAGGTGGTGCTGGCGAATATAACGGTGCCGCCGATCCAGGTGGCCGCGTCGGGCACCTCAGCGAAGAGTAGACATCCCAGCAGACTGGCCCAAAGCAGCCGGGCGAAATCCACTGGAAACACGGCGGTGGCATCGGCGAGACGAAAGGCGTTGGTCATCGCCAGGTGCCCGACCGTGGCCAGGAGCCCGATAAGCAGCAGCCAGCCGATCTGAGACGTGGTGGGCATAACCCACACCGGCAGCGCCAGGGGCAGCGAAAAGAGCGTCAGGAGCACCGAGTTCCAGGCGACGATGCAAACTATTGAATCGGTGCTGGACAGGCGTTTCACCGTCATCAGAGCCAGCGCCCAGAACACCGACGAGGCAAGCACTATCCAGGCGCCCGGCCCTACCGACTGGAAACCGGGCCGCAAAATGATCAGCGCGCCGACAAAGCCGGTGACCACCGCCGTCCACCTTCTCAATCGCATTCGCTCGCGAAGAAACAACGCCGCCGCGATGGATCCGAAGATGGCGGCGGTAAAGCTGAGCGCAGTAGCCTCCGCAATTGGCACGACGCTGAGCCCATAAAACCAAAGCGCCATCGCGAGAATGCCGAAGCAGCTGCGCAGCAGATGTAATCGCGGCTGTCGGCTTTTCAACTCCTCAACGCCGGCCCGGAACATGAGCGGCGCCATGACCAGCAGGCCGAAAAGATTGCGGAAAAAGGTGATTTCGAAGGCGTGCAACTCGGCGCTCAAGAAGCGCACCATTGCATGCATGCCGGTCAGTGCGACGGTCGCGAGCAGCATGAAGAGCATGCCACGGGCGTTGGCCGCGCCGGCCGCGCGCGCAGCGGCGATCTCCTCCGGCTTCAATAGAGCGGATTCTTGGACGCCGTCCGTCGGGTCGCGCGGTCCCGCCGCGGGTCGGTGTATTCGCCGAGGAGCGCTATCCGGGAAAGGAGAGCGGCGTCGATCGATTCGCAAAGAAGCGTCAGTGACTGTCCCTGGCTCGCGATCTTAATCCTCGTATCCACCGGGATCATGTTTGCTCGCCGGCCTTACCCCCCAGACATTGAGGCGATTGCGGCGAGGCAGATCTCCAGCTAGACGGCGAGTAGGTGTGCAGCGCGAGAGCATGAACCTTGTTTTCGAGTTCGTCGGAAAGCAATCTGTAAACCATGCGGTGCTGGGACACCAGGCTCATTCCCTCGAAGGCTTCGCACACCAGCACTACTTTGAAATGAGACTCCGAGCCGGGCGGCACGTTATGGCTTCCGCTCTCGTTGACGACTTCCAGGTGCTGCGGTTTGAGGCCCTCGGTGAGCTTCGCCTCGATAGTCTGCTGAACGTTCATTTTGTCTCCGGTAAACCCGATCGCTGAAATACATCGGCCCGCGGGGTGCTCACGGACGCGGATCAGGACACCCGTATTCTAGCGGGATTGGGTCCAGGAGGCGCTCGTTCAAGCGGCGTAGCGGCCCTCGACGATGCGTTGACCCACGCCTTCCAGGGCGCCAACGATCCCGCTGTCCACCGCGGCGGCGAGCTTGCGGCTTAAGCCCTTCTTGGTAATGTATTTGACCTCGAAGATGCGCGTGTTTTCGCTTTGCCCCAGCAGATAGTCGTCGCTGGTTTTGAGCTCGTCGCAGAGCTTCAATTCCAGAGCCCGCTTTCCGTACCAGTGCTCCCCTGTGGCCACCTGATTCATGTCCAAAGCAGGTCGCTGCGAGGCGACGAACTCCTTGAACAGCGCGTGGGTATCCTCGATTTCCTGGCTGAATTTCGCTCTGTCGGCGTCGCTGATTTTTCCGAAAAGCGTGACCGTGCGCTTAAACTCACCGCCTTTGAACTGCTCGAAATCCACGCCCTTATCGGTGAGCAGACGATTGAAATTGGGGACCTGCGCCAGCACGCCGATGGAACCCAGCACCGCAAACGGAGCGGCAAGGATCTTGTTGGCAACGCACGCCATTAGATAGCCGCCGCTGGCGGCAATCTTGTCCACTGCCACTGTAAGGGTAATGCCACGCTCACGGATCCGCGCCAGCTGGGAGGCTGCAAGCCCGTGGTCGTGCACGAGCCCGCCTGCGTTTTCGAGTCGCACCAGCACCTCGTCACCGGCTTTCGCCAGGGTCAGAATTGCCGAGACTTCTTCCCGCAGAGAGGCGACCGCGCTGGCGCGAATGTCACCTCGAAAATTGATCACGAAGAGCCGGCCTCCTTGTTTCGACTTCTTCTGTTCGCCCCTTCGCTTCTTCGCCGCCTTGACCTCCGCTTTGAATTCCTTTTTAGGCAAAATTCCCTGTTTCAGCGTCAGTTCCATGCTGCTGAAGCGCTGGTTCAGGTCCTTGATCTCCAGCCGCTCCTCTTCCCGATCCCGCCGGGCCGCGGCCGCGATGAGGGCAATCACCACCCCAATCCCGGCGACCAGCGTCGCCACCTGGGCAAGAAACAATCCGTACTGCATTAGGTAATCGATCATTTGGGACTCCTTATTTTCGATTGATTTCGATTCAGTTGAATTTATCGCCCTACGCCGGGCGTGGCGCCACGCCGGGCAGGAACTTCGATGGCGTGCCCGAGCTGCCGTGCTCACCTCGGCTGTGATTGTTGCTCATGGGCAATGGTCGTTCCTCCCCAGCCGGCCCTATGGGGGGCTTCCTTATCGAAGGCACACTGTATCTCGGCGAGCAAGTCGCCGGCGATCCGACTAAGCTCATTTGGCGGGCTCAAGAAAGGCGCTGCCCTGACGACAGGGTGGTTTGGACGCCGGATTCCGGGGACATGAAAGCCCGCTCGTTCGGATCAGCTGACTCATGAAGGGATTAGAAAGCCAAACGCTTGGCAAGTACGAACTCGTCCGCGAGATTGGGCGCGGCAGCATGGGCACGGTTTATCTGGCCCGAGATCCCTTTTCCCTGCGCGATGTGGCCGTAAAAATCGCCGACGTGGATCCCAAGAGCAACCTGCGCATTGCCCGGCGCAGACGCAAGCTGTTCTTCAACGAGGCGAAGGCCGCGGGCAGGCTTCGCCATCCCAACATCATTGCCACCATCGATGCCGGCATAGAAGACTCGCTTCGATACATCGCAATGGAATACGTGCCCGGCGCGCAGACACTGGATTTGTTCTGCATCCCGGGCAACCTGCTTCCCGTCGACCGCGTGGTCAGCATTATGCTCAAGTGCGCCATCGCCTTGGACTACGCGCACAACAAGGGCGTGATTCATAGAGATATAAAGCCGAAGAACATCATGCTTACCCAGGAGAACGAGGTAAAGATCTGTGACTTCGGCATCGCATTGCTGACCGAAGGCGAGGACATAGACACCACGCAGGTCATGGGCACACTTGGCTCACCACGCTACATGTCTCCTGAGCAGGTAACCAACGAAGGTGTAACCAACCAATCCGACATCTTCTCTCTCGGCGTCGTACTCTACGAACTGCTTTCCGGAATCAATCCGTTCTCCGCTCGCAATATGGCGGATGTCACCCAGAAGATCACCCGTGAGGCGCACCAGCCTCTGAAGGAGATCCGCGACGACATTCCTCCGGCGCTGATGCATATCGTCGACCGAACCCTGAAGAAGCATCCGGCGGGCCGCTATCGCGTCGCCATGGAGCTTGCCGCCGACCTTAATCTGATTTACCAGGATATCAAGCTCAGTGAGCAGGAGCTTTCTGGCAAAGACCGGCTCGAGGCACTCAAGGAACTTTCCTTCTTTCGCGGCTTCGAAGAGTCGGAAATCATGGAGGTTCTGGTTGGCGGCATCTGGAGAAGCTACGAAGCAGGCCAGGTAATAGTGGAAGAAGGCAGCGAGGAAGACGGCTTCTTCGTCCTTGTCGATGGTCGGGTATCGGCGCGACGGGCCGGAAAAGAAATCGATGTCTTGAGCCCAGGCTCGAGCTTCGGCGAAATAAGCTTCGTTTATCGTCCGGAGCATACGGTCAGCATCGTGGCAAAAGATCCGTGTACCGTGCTCGAAGTCGGGATAAACCACATCGAGCATGCGTCAGTCAGCTGTCAGCTCAGGTTTCATAAGTCTTTTTTGCGCAATATGTCCACGCGCTATGTTCACGCTCTGGGGCTGCTAGACGTCAATTAGCAAAGTGTGAAATCGAACAGGAAGGCGGTATTGGACAGCCTGCTGAATTGCTGCTGAAGTAAAATCCAAGATCGGTTCAGTTCACGGGCTGTTCTGACTGGTCCGCTGGAGGGTTTGTCCTTCATGTCAACTGCCGAGTTCCGCTTCTACGAGGAGCTCAACGATTTTCTGGCCCCGTCTCGGCGCAAGCGATCCTTTTGCTACGCTTTTGCCGATAACGCCACGGTAAAGCAGGCCATCGAGGCTTTGGGTGTGCCGCACACCGAAGTCGAGCTCATACTCGTCAACGGAGTACCCGCGGATTTCAGCCACCGGATCGAGGACGGCGACCGCGTCAGCGCTTACCCGGTGTTCGAATCCCTGGACGTCACGCCGCTGCTCAAGCTGAGGCCGAACCCGCTCAGGGTGATCCGGTTCCTCACCGACGCCCATCTGGGCGCGCTGGCCAAGCGGCTGCGCCTTCTCGGTTTCGACACCCGGCACGCGGGAGCCCTGGACGACGTGGAAATCGCATCAATTTCAGCCGCGGAGAGAAGGGTACTGCTGACCCGGGACCGTGAGCTGCTGAAGCGAAAGCAGATCAGCCACGGCTGCTACATTCGGCAAAGCGACCCTAAGCTGCAGCTTGCTTACGTGATACAGCGGCTCGATCTGCGGCGCGCCGCGCGGCCGTTTACACGCTGCGTCGAGTGCAATTCCATGCTTGAGGAATCGACGCCGGCAGCGGTCGCCGACCGGGTTCCCGCCGGGGTGGTCAAGCGCTTCCGGCAGTTCTGGACCTGCGCCGGCTGCGGGCGCGTTTACTGGCGTGGATCCCACTACCAGTCATTGTCCCGGCGAGTGGCGGGTGCGCTCGAAGACGAAGAGTGATTCATTATCGATGCTGAATCGGATCGGTATAGCTACGGAAGTATTATTGATCTCGAAGGCGTGACCCGAGCGTGCGCGCATGCGGATCGTGATAGGCTCGAACACCGCGTCTTCGCCGCACCCGTCAAGTGTGCCAACGTGCCTTCTTCCTGCAATAACGACTTTCTTCCGGTTTTGCTGTCGCTTGCCGCCGCGTTTTTGTTTGCAACGGGGATCCAGTTTGCGCGCATCGGGCTCGAACACGTCGACACCCGCACCGCGACGCTAACGCAGATTGGTGCCGCTACGCTGCTTTACTGGATTGCGGCCCCGCTTTTTGTCGAAGCCTGGTTCTTTGCCACCCCCGCCATTCTGCTGCTGGCCGCCATCGGTCTGTTTCGCCCTTTTCTCTCCGCCAATCTCGCCATGGCGGGGACGCGACTGCTCGGTCCTACCATTTCGAGCACGCTTTCCTCCACAGCGCCCATGTTCGGAGTGCTTCTCGGTGTTCTGGTTCTCGGCGAATCGCTTAGTCTTCCGGTGATCGGTGGCGCGCTGGGGATCGTTCTGGGCGTTGCGTGTCTTTCCTGGAAAGGGGACGTCGCTCGCGCCTGGCCGCTTTGGGCGCTCGCCCTTCCGGTGGGTGCGGCCCTTCTCAGAACCCTGGCGCAGATGTTCGCTAAGATCGGCATGGAATCGATTCCGAGTCCTTTTTTTGTCGGCTTGGTGGGCTATACCGTGTCGTTCGCAATCGCGCTACTCACAGCCGGGGGCTCGAGCGGGCGCGAATCAGAGCGCCTATGGACGCCCGGCTCAAAGTGGCTCGTGGTAACCGGAATCTGTTACGGATTTGCAATACTTGCTCTGAACACGGCGCTTCAATGCGGACAGCTGGTAGTGGTCTCCCCCATCGTCGCCTGCTCGCCGCTGTTTTCGTTGCTGCTCGGATGGCTAGTTTTTCGTGAGCGGACCATCGATCGGAGGGTGGTTCTGGCGGTCGTCCTGGTGGTGCCGAGCGTTGTCTTGATCGCGCTCAAGGGCTGAGCCCAAAGCAGTGTTTATCGCTTGAGCACGGTGTTAATCTTTTGGCTAATCGGCGTGAGCGCCAAGTGCGAGGACTGATCCCATGAGGACGCTACTCGTTCCCTTTTTCGATGACGCGAAAGCAGAGGCGGCGCTGACCGCCGCTTGCCACGTGGCCCGACGTTTCTCAGGTCACGTAGAGGGACTGTTCGTGCTGAGACCTCCGCCCGTGTTCGAGGGCGAGGGGATTGCCATGGCCGGTTCGTATATGACTCAGTTTCGCGAGGAAGGCCGGCGGCTAGCCGACGGTGCCAAACAGCGATTCGAGCGATTCGTCGGCGGGCAGAACTTAAGCGTCAAAAGCCTGGGCCCTGCGGAAGACGCCGCTACCGCTGAATGGCGCGAGCTGGAAGGCCTGGAAGGTCCAGTCATCAGCGACCATGCTCGCTTGTTCGACATGATGATCATTGGGCGAGAGTTCGGTCACCCCTGGTTCGACTGGCAGGTGATGTGCGAGGCGGGGCTGTTCGAGAGCGGTCGCCCGGTTCTGGTGACGCCCGAGCAAGCCATCAGCGGGCTTGGAGAAAACATACTGGTGGCGTGGAACGGGGGCACGGAAACCGCGCGCGCTATTTCCATGAGCATGCCTTTCCTAACCCAAGCGAAGTCCGTTCTGGTGCTGACCGTCGAAGGCGCCACCGTGCCCGGCCCGTCGGGAGACTCAGTGGCACAGCATTTGAGAAGAAACGGCATCGACGCGAATTCGAAGACGGTTGGCCTTGGTGGCTTAGTGGCCGGCGAGGTCATCGTCAACGAAGCGCGAGGCTTCGGTGCGGACATGATCGTCAAGGGCGCCTACACAAACAGCCGGCTGCGCCAGCTGGTCTTCGGCGGCGCAACCCGCTACCTGCTGGGAAAGGCCAGTCTGCCGCTGCTGCTCGCGCACTGAAGTAATCCGGGCCTTTTGCGGCGGAGTCTACCGCCCGGCGCGAAGACGCTGCACGTAGAGTTCCTGGGCCAGCGATTGAATCGAGCCGGGACGAGCATCACGAACCTCTTCGATGGCGGCTGCCGGCGTCAGACCAAACTCCACCAGCAGTCGCGCCGCGACGGTGCCGCTGCGACCCAATCCGGCCCAACAGTGCACCACGAAGCGACCGCCTCTCCTCATAACGCCGCGCAGGTATTCGCCTTCCAGCGCCCACGCCGTGTCGAAGGCATCGTCAGGCGCGCACATGTCCCGAATCGGCAGATGCCGCCACCACAGGCCGTAGTGTTTTGCCGACAAAGGCATGTGCCGGATCTCAAGCATATCCAGTTCTTCTTTTTCCAGCAGCGTCACCAGGCCTTCAGCGCCCCACTCGCGAATAGCGCGCAGATCATCCTCCAGCTTCCGCGCGCGGGCGCCGAAGTAACTGCTGAGCCCCGGACACGCGCAAAGACCGATAAGTCCAGTCGTCCCCGGTACGGTCACACTGTCTATGCGAATCGAGCTGGTCTTGAGAAACCTCATTTCTGCTCGTCATCCAGCACTATTTTAAGACCGGCGCCACCGAGCGCGCTTTCGAACGCTTCCAGCCTACCCCCGTAAACTTCGGTAACCAGCTCGTCAACAATCGCCAGCCCGATCCCCTGGCCCGGCACCGAGACGTCGCCCCGCGCGCCCCGGGCGCGAAAGCTCTCCAGCGCGGCCTCGGGCAGCCCCGGTCCGTCGTCTTCTACTTTCAGCTCCAGCCGCTGACCGTTGCGTCCACCTTGAATGCGCACCTTGCCCCGACCCCATTTACAGGCGTTATCAAGAAGGTTGCCGAGAATTTCGGTCAGGTCGCCTTCGTCGCCCTTAAAGCGCAGATCCTGATCCAGCGCCACGTCGATATTAAGCCGCTTGTCAGCGTACACCTTGAGTAGAGAGCCGCGGATGCGTTCGATCACGCTCGCGACTTGCACCGACGGCGTGAGCGCCGTCCGCCCCGAGGCGGCGGCCCGCTGCAGCTGGTAGTCCACGGTGCGGTCCATGCGCTCAACCTGCTCCGCTAAGGTCGTGCGGGATGCGTAGGAATCCGCGAGCGCCTCGACTTCGTTGCGCAGTACCGCAAGCGGCGTCTTCAGGCTGTGGGCCAGATCGCCAAGGGCATTCCGGTACCGCTCCAGCTGGCTTCGGCTGTGGGCGACCAGCAGATTGAGATTCTGCGTCAACCGCTCGAGCTCCCTGGGGTAACCTCCTTTGAGCTCTTGTTTCTTTCCCGCCTCGATATCGGCCACCTCACGGGCAAGCCGGCGTAACGGCGCGAGGCTCCACCGCAGCACCGCGCCCTGGACCGCGAGCAGCACCAAAGCGGCTCCGGCCAGCCACAACCAAAGCGTGCCGCGAAAGCGGGCGATTTCGGATTCATACGGCGCTCGCGCTTCGGCCACCTGGAGGGTGAAAGCCTTTTCTTGGCCGTCGGGAAAGGTCCACCTGAGCCCGTAGGCCAGGGCAAAAAGCGCTGCGCCCTGGGAGTCGCTGGTGGTTGAGAACACGGCGACGCCCGGCTCGCGCGCCTGCGGGTAAGCGATCTCGACCCCAAGCGAGGATTGCGAATGCCATAGCACGCTCCCCGAGGCATCGGCGAGCTGCGCGTAGACCCCGGATTGGGGCACTGACAGCCTCGGTTCGGGCAACCCTTCGGGAAGCTCGAGCCCCCCGTTCTGAGGCTCCGCCGCGGCGATTAGGGCATAGATGCGGGATTGCAGCCTGTCGTTCACCCGGGCGAGCGCACTTTCGGCGAAGGCCCGATCCAGGGCCACGCCGGCGAGTCCTAAAAAAGCCGCCAAAACCACGCTGGCAGAGACGATCAGCCGCGCGTTGAGCGAAAGCATCCGTTTAGGTGTCGTGGTCGAAGCGGAAACGGTAGCCCTGACCGCGACGGGTCTCAATGGGGTTGAGCTTTCGCTCGGGGTCCAGCTTCCGGCGCAG
>JBFHVA010000125.1:0-10334 GCA_041589735.1 Gammaproteobacteria bacterium
CGGGAAGACAGCTGCGACCCGGTGTTTCGAAAAGCTTGGTGTGCCAGTAATCGATGCGGACGTGATCGCCCGCGAGGTGGTCGAACCGGGCGGGCGCGTTCTGGAAGAGATCGTGAAGCATTTTGGTCGCGAGGTGCTGGATGAAGCCGGTCGCCTGGATCGAAGAAAGGTGCGGGAGATCGTCTTCAGCGATTCTAAGCGGCGGCAAGTTCTCGAGCAGCTGCTCCACCCCGAAATTCGCAGGCGGATGCAGGAAAAGATTGCGCAGTTCGAAAACGACTACGTGGTGCTGGTGATACCGTTACTTCTCGAAGTCGGACAAACGAACCTGGTCGACCGGGTGCTGGTGGTCGACGCGCCGGAATCGGTCCAAGTCGCGCGCGCCGTGGAGCGCGACGGCAGCTCCGAAAAGCAGATCAGGGACATCATGTCCGCCCAGTTCCCGCGCGAACAGCGTCTCGCGCTGGCCGACGACGTTATTGACAACCGCGGATCTCTTGAGGATCTGCGCGAGCGCGTGGGAAAACTCGATCAGTTCTACCGCACAATCGCGCGGAGTGTTGCGGCAAGGGGCCAATAGATGAAAGAATCAGCCATTAGCCGCAATTCGGGGATCTCGGTGAATGCCCAACCCAAGCCGGATCCGGCCAGCGAAAGGGTAATCTACGAGCAGCCCTTAAGCGAGCGAATCCGTTCATTCCTACGGCTCGAGCATCTTTTCGAGCGCGCACAGTTTCACCTCAACTCCGGCGACCCATGGTCCAGCCGCAATACTCTGGAGTGCGTCATCGCTGTGCAGTCGGTGTTGAGCAGGGCCGATCTGAAAAAAGAGCTGATTAACGAATTGGAGCGTTACGCCACGCGTTTGGAGTCCCTGACGCGCAATCCTAACGTCGATCAGAGCCGGCTTACGGATATTCTGGAAAAAATCCGCGACCTCTTGCAGAGCCTGCGCAGATTCGACAATGTCATAGGTCACGAATTACGTTACAACGAGCTTTTGAACGCGGTCAAACAGCGCAATAGTATTCCCGCCGGCACCTGTAACTTCGACCTTCCCGCGTACCACTACTGGCTCATGCTTCCGACCGAGCAAAGAATTCGCGACCTACGAACTTGGCTGTCATCATTCGATCTGCTTAACGAAGCCGTTTCACTGGTCTTGAGCCTGGTGCGTGAAAGCGCAACCGAAACTCACGAAACTGCAATTGCCGGCTTCTTTCAAAAAACCCTGGAGACCGCAACGCCTTGTCAAATGATTCGGGTGTCTCTTCCCCCTGAGACGACGTACTTTGCCGAAATAAGCGCGGGCCGCCATCGTTTCACAGTCAGATTCATGCAGTTTCAGGACTCCGCATCTCGTCCCGTGCAGGCCGACGACGACATCGAGTTCGATTTGCTCTGTTGCGTCATGTGAGCTCGGGGCGCTGCGCAATCGCCGTGGCAAAAATCCGACGAATACGTCCAGCGGATTGAATCCGGTCCCGAGGATCCCCATGTGAGTCCGCCTGGAGCGACCGTTTCCAGGAGCACTGAAACGCACGCGGGTCACCTAAGGACCTGCGGTTGAAGGATCTCGGATAACAGCAATGCAGCAACAGCCCCTCATATTCGAGGTCGACGAGAGCGCCTTCGAGTCGCGTGTCATTGATGCCTCCCGAGAGAGCCCGGTTGCAGTGGATTTCTGGGCCGAATGGTGCGCTCCATGCCGAGCGCTTGCGCCGGTGCTTGAGAAAGTGATCACGTCGCTGGCCGGGCAAATCCGGTTGGGCAAAGTAAATACCGACCAAAATCAGAGACTTGCGAGTGCACTGAGCATCCGAAGCCTGCCTACCGTGAAGCTGTTCAAGCAGGGTCGAGTTGTTGACGAATTCTTCGGTGCTTACCCCGAAAGCCAGGTGCGTGAATTTTTCGCCCGGCACCTGGAACCAGAGATCGACGCGGTCGGCAGTGAGGCGGAAGATCTGCTCCGCAGCGGCAAGCCCGAGCAGGCGCTGACCTTGCTGCGTGAAGCGGTAGCCGCCAATCCGGAAAACCATCGGCTGAAGCTGGAGCTGGCGGCCGTGGAGATTGCCCACGGCGATTTCCGCAAGGCCGAGGCGACGCTGCGCGAACTTCCGCTGGAAAAACAACAGGACGACGAGGCGAAGCGTCTTTTTGCCCTGCTGCATTTTCACCGACTCTGCCAGGACTCCCCTTCGGCTGATGAGCTCGCCAGCACGGTGCAGCAGGATCCCAAGGATCTTGAAGCCCGGCTCAAGCTGAGCGCGCGAAGGGTGCTGGAGGAAAACTACGAAGCCGCCATGGACCAGCTTCTGGAAGTCATCCGGCGCAACAAGGGCTATCGCGACGACGTCGCGAGGAAAAGTATGCTCGCCCTGTTCGAAATGCTTGGTCGAGAGAATCCTCTGGTCGGGCGTTATCGCTCGCTGCTGGCTACGGCAATCAATTGATTCGTCGATAAGACGACGACTCTTTACGGCGAATTCATCCGAGCTCGACGAGCAGACGATCGATCATGTCTTCGGCCTGCCGAGCGTAAGCGGATCCGAAGAGGTTGAGGTGATTGAGCACGTGGTAGAGATTGTACAGCGTGCGCCGTACGCGGTAGCCGGGATCCATGGGAGAGGCTTCGGCGTAGGCGTCATAGAAAGCGCGCGGAAATCCGCCGAAGAGCTCCGTCATCGCCAGATCCGCTTCCCGGTCGCCCCAATAAACCGCCGGGTCGAAAATCACCGGGGCGCCGTTTTCGAGCGCGGCATAGTTGCCCGACCAGAGATCTCCGTGGAGCAGGCTTGGAGCAGGCGCATAACCGAAAAAGAGCCCGCCGAGCCGATCGCACAAGCGCGCCCCCTTGTCCTGAAGCGTTGACCCGCCTTGACCCGTTTCGTTCGCCAAAGCGAGCTGAAATTCGAGCCGGTGACGGCGGAAGAATCCCACCCAGTCTTCGCATCTGGGATTGTGTTGCGGCGTCGAGCCGATGGCATTGTCCGACTCGAAGCCGAAGCAGGGCTGTGGCAACGCGTGCAGCGCCGCGAGCTGGGCCCCGAGCACAGTGGCGCACGCGGTGGACGAACGCCCCAGGGGAAGGTACTCGAGGACGAGAAAGGCGTCTCCGTCGGAAACGCCCGTGCAGACTGGCGCCGGCACGGTAACGCTCGATGTCGCGGCCAGGGACACCAGACCCTTCGCTTCAGCTTCGAACATCCAAAGCCGCTCGGCGCGATTGACTTTTACGAAATAGCGCGCCTTGTTCGACTCGACCACGGTGGCGGTGTTGATGCACCCGCCGCCCACGGCCCGGTGCTTCAGGCCCCGGAATTCCCGCCCCAGGGCCCTGGAAATCGCGGCGTCAATTTCCGTCCAGTCCGGCACGCTGCGCTAACGTGGCCTCAGGCCGGAGCGTCGAAGCCGAGGTCGAGCTCTGGCTCCGGGTTGAGGGCGATGATCTCGGCCACCGCCCTGCGGTAGTTCTCACTTTTCATCAGCGCTTCGTGGGACGTCCGGTGCAGGCCGTGCATGCGCGCCAACCTTGCGCTGCGAATGGGATCAGCGGTCTCGGGCACCGCATCCAGCAAACGCACCGCGGCTTGCCTGTCGTTGCACACCAAGAGCATGTCGCAGCCCGCCTTGAGGGCAGCTGCACCCCGGTCGACGATGTCGCCCACCACGGCTGCGCCCGCCATCACCAGATCATCACTGAACACCGCCCCCTGGAAGTTGAGATGTCCACGCAGCACGTCCTTCAGCCAGTAGCGGGAAAACCCGGCGGGCTTGTCGTCCATTCGGTCGAAAACGACGTGGGCCGGCAGGATGGCCGGCAGTCCGTCGGCGATAATGCGCTCGAAGACCCGCAAATCCGACATCTGAACGGTCTCCAGGTCCCGATGGTCACAGGGCGTCACCAGGTGAGAATCGCCCTCCACGCTGCCATGCCCGGGAAAATGCTTGCCCACGGCGGCCATGCCGCCGCGCTTCATCCCGCCGATGTAGGCCCGGGCCAGATTTACCACCGCGTCCACGTCGGCGTGGAAGGAACGATCGCCGATGGCGTTGCTCGCGCGGCTGCGCAGGTCCAGCACCGGGGAAAAACTGAAGTCCACTCCCGAAGCGCGCAGTTCGCAGGCCGTGAGCCAGCCGCTTAGGGATGCCAGGTGACAGGCGCGGCCGGGATCCCGATCATGGACCGCGCCGAAGGCCGCGGCCGGCGGGAGCTGGGTAAATCCCTCGCGGAATCGCTGCACCCGCCCCCCCTCGTGGTCCACCGCGATCAGCAGCTTCGGCTGCCGCACCGAGTGGATCCGGTCGATGAGACGGGTGAGCTGTTCCGGGTCATGATAATTCCGGCTAAAAAGAATCACGCCGCCGACCTGGGGCCGCTGCAGCAGCTCTTCCTCCTCCCGGGTGAGCTCCGGACCCTCGAGATCCAGCATGACGGGGCCAAGGGACATGGATGAAAATGCCTTTTTACGGTTGCATCAGGCGGCGCGCTGCAGGCTCGACGGTGTATACGCCCTTCATGCCACCCCGGTGCTCTTGACGTCAAGCCGATCCCGCAGACGGTCGCCAAGCATGTTCACCGACAGCACGACCAGCATCAGCACCAGGGACGGCAACACCACCAGATGGGGCGCCACCAGCATGTACCGCGTACCCGCCCGGATAACGCTGCCCCACGAGGCGTCCGGGGGCTGCACGCCCAAGCCCAGAAACGACAGCCCCGCCTCGGCGACGATGATCCCGGCCAGGCCGAAGGTCGCCTCCACGATCAACGGCGCGGCGATCAGCGGCAGCACGTGCCGGAGCAGAATGCGGGTCGTTCCGCTGCCCATGGCCACGGCGGCGAGCACGTGCTCGCGGTGACGGAAAGACAGGGTCTGCGCCCGCGCCAGACGGGCAAATCCCACCCAACCCACGGCGGCCAGGGCGAATACCACGTTCTCGATCCCGGGACCGAGGATGCCGGCCAGCGCAATGGCCAGCAGGATCCCGGGAAAGGCCAGGAATACATCGATAATGCGCACCATGAGGTGGTCCCAGAATCCGCCCAGCCAGGCGCTGACCATGCCAATGAGGGTCCCAGCGAGAATGGAAATGGTGACCACGGAAACCGCCACCAGCAGCGAGGTGCGCGCCCCGGCGACGATGCGATCCAGCAGCGGCCGACCCAGCTCGTCGTGGCCGAGCCAGGCCCCGGCCCCGGGCCCCGCAAGCACCTTGGGCAGCTGTACTTCGTTGGGATTGAGCGGCAGAACCGGCGCCAGCAGGGCGGCCGCCAGCCAGACCAGCAACAGAATCGCCGGCAGCCACACCCTCATCATTCCGATTCACCGATGCGGATCCGCGGATCCACCCAGGCATAGACCACATCGGTGAGCGTATTGACCACCACGTAGGCAAGACTGATGACCAGCACGCAAGCCTGGAGCACCGGGTAGTCCCGCTTCTGTATCGATTCGATCGTCAGCTGCCCCACCCCCGGCCAGGAAAAAACGATCTCCGTGATCACCGCTCCACCCAGAAGGGTGCCCAGCTGCAATCCGAGAATGGTGATCACCGGCAGGGTGGCATTTTTCATCGCGTGGTGGGTAATCACCTGAAACTCGCCCAGGCCCTTAGCCCGTGCAGTGCGGATATAGTCCTCGCGCATCACTTCCAGAAGAGAGGACCGCACCATGCGCGCCAGGATTGCCGACATGGCCGTGCCCAGCGTCAGCGCGGGCAGAATCAGCGAGCCCAAGCCCTCCCTTCCACTCACTGGAAACCAGCCGAGCCAGAAGGAAAAGACCAAAATCAACAGCGGGCCCATGACGAAGTTCGGAATCGAAACGCCGAGCACGGCAAACACCATGGCTCCAGCGTCGTATCCGCTTCGAGGCTTGACCGCGGCAACGATGCCGAGCGGTATCGCCAGCGCCACGGCCACCAGCAACGCGGCCAGGGCAAGCTCCGCCGTGGCGGGGATGCGTTCGGCCAGCATGTCGGCGATGGCTTGTTTCGAGTGAAGGGACTGACCGAGATCCAGGGATGCAAGGCCCTTGAAATACTCCAGCAGCTGAGTCGGAATAGGCTTGTCCAGACCCAGCGCCTGCCGTAGCGCCTCCCGGTCCGCCGGGCGCGCCGATTCCCCGAGCATCACCTCCACCGGGTCCCCGGGCACCAGATGAATGAGCAGAAATACCAGGCAGGCGACGCCCGCCACCACTACGAAAGCGCTTAAGAATCTTGAGGCCAGGAACCTCAGCATCGCTTGTCGGGATGGCGCGTGGTGGCCGGGGTCCCGGATTCGAGTCTCACCCGCCAGCCTCCACGACGCTGCGACCGCCTTGAGGCCGTGACAATCCGAGAAGGTCCGCCAGCACGGAGTTCTCCTTGACGACGACGGAGTCGGGGGCACAGCCGAGCTGGGTGGCTAAATAGGGCAGTAGGCGGGTCGCGGTTTCGGTCACCGACCAGTCGAGACCCAGATCTCTGAGGCAGGTTGCTTCCAGACCGGCGTAGCCGCAAGGATCGATTCGTTTAAAGGGCGCCAGGTCGCCATTCACATTGATCGCCAGCCCGTGATAGCTGGAACCGTTGCGGATCCGAAGGCCGATGGCAGCGAGCTTTTTGCCGCCGAGATAAATTCCGGGTGCCCCCCTCCTGCGGACGGCTTTAAGGTGTGACGCCGAAAGCAGTTCGATAATCGCCTGCTCCAGCCCGTGTACCAGCCGCTTCACGCCTAAGGAGCGACGCTTGAGGTCCACCATCAGATAGGCCACCAGCTGGCCGGGCCCGTGGTAGGTCACCTGACCCCCGCGATCCGAAGCCACCACCGGAATGTCCCCCGGGTCGCGAAGGTGCTCGCGGCGCCCCGCCTGGCCCAGGGTAAATACCGGTGAATGCTCCAGAAACCAGATTTCGTCGTCGGAGAATTCGTCCCGGGCCGCCACCAAGGCGCGCATCGCCTGCCACACCGGGTGGTAGTCGAGGATGCCGAAGCGGCGAACGACGAGTGACGGCGAGCTCAAGTGATCCGCCTGCACGCCGAGAGCTCCGCTTTAGGCAATCGTCTCTCCAGGCGCACTCGCCCAATCGCGCTTGAATGCGCGAAAGTGTTCGAAGACCTTTTGCCACACGGGTCCCGGCGCGCCGCTACCCGGCGGCCGGCCGTCGAGGCTCGCCACCGGCGTGATCTCCATGGTTGAGCTGGTCACCCAGACCTCGTCGGCGGAGCGAAGCGCCGATTCGCTAATATCGCATTCCTCACACCGGACCCCGGCCGCCGAGGCCAAATCCAGGGTAACGTCTCGGGTGATGCCGGCAAGTATCTTCGGGCTCTTCGGTGGCGTTCTTAGCACGCCATCGGCAACCACGAATACGTTACTCGCGGCGCCCTCGGTCACCAGACCGGCACGCAACAGAATCGCCTCTCCGGCGCCTGCTGACACAGCCTCCTGGCGAAGCAGCACGTTTGGCAGCAGCGCGATGGCCTTGATGTCGCAGCGTCCCCAGCGATTATCGGCCCGCGTCACTGCGGCAATCGGCTGCGGCGAATCCCGCTTAGGTCCAGGCTTGCTCATAGCGAAAACCAGCGGCTTGATCCCTTCAGGAAAGGCGTGGTTACGCGGCGCCTCGCCGCGGGTGACTTGGAAATACAGCGACTGCTCGCCGCCACCGTTGCGGGCGACGAGCGTCTCGAGCATTTCCACCCAGACGCTTCGGCTTATCGGATTCTTGATCGCTATGGCGCTCAGGCTTCTCTCCAGGCGATCCAGGTGCGCGTCGATACAGAACAGACGCCCACCGTAAACGGGAACCACCTCATACACCCCGTCACCCAGGAGATAGCCACGGTCCAGCGGCGAGACGCGCACCGCCTCTAAAGGTTTGAAGTCTCCCTTGAAATAAGCGGTACTCATTTAATCGTTGCTCCAGAGGAAAACGGCGGGGTCGAGCCCGGCGCCGTTTTCAGTGAAAAAGCATACGAACCTGGTCGCTGATCTTGCGCCAGATACCACCTTCCGCCACCGGAGCGAGCGTGACAAGCGGCCGCTGAGCGATCTGCTCCCCGCCAAGGGTTACCTCCAGCTTGCCTCGGGCCTCGCCCTTCATCACCGGGGCCACGACCTTGCTGTCGATTTCCATTTTGGCCTTCAGCTTCTCATACTGGCCTCTCGGAACCGTGACGTAAAGGTCGCGGGAAAGACCGATGCCGAGCTTTTCGATTTCACCTTTCCAGATGCGGATTTCCGTCAATGGCTCGAGCGCGCCGTAAAGCCGGTGTGTCTCGAAAAAGCGAAAGCCGTAACTCAACAGCGCGATGCTTTCACGCGTCCGGGTGCGCTCGCTTTCGGAACCCATGACTACGGATATCAGGCGCATTCCGTCCCGCTTCGCCGACGCGACCAGACAGTAACCTGCAGATTCCGTATGTCCGGTTTTCAACCCATCCACGCTTTCGTCCCGCCAGAGCAGCTTGTTGCGGTTGTGCTGCACGATCCCGTTGTACTCGTACTCTTTGGACGCATGCATTTTATAAAGCTCAGGAAAATCTCTGATTATGGCCGCCGCCAACGTGGCCGTGTCCCGCGCCGTTGTGTAGTGCTCCGGATCGGGAAGCCCGGAAGAGTTGACGAAATGGCTTCCGGTCATGCCGAGCCGAACCGCGTACTGATTCATCAGATCGGCAAAGGCGCGCTCGTCCCCGGCGATAAATTCCGCCAGCGCGACGCTGGCGTCATTGCCAGACTGTATGATCAGGCCTTTGAGTAGATCTTCGATGCTCACCTTGGTGTCCACTTCGATGAACATCTTCGAGCCGCCCATGCGCCACGCCTTTTCGCTCACCCGCACTTCATCCTGCATGCTGATGTTTCCCTGCTTGAGCTCTTCAAATACCACGTACGCGGTCAGGATTTTTGTCAAACTCGCGGGTTCTATGGGCTCGTCCGCGTTCGCTTCGGCGAGCACCCGGCCGCTGTCGAAGTCCTGCAGGATGTAGGCGCGCGCGCCAATGCTCGGCGCATCGGGCACGATTGCCGCCGATGTCGCGCCGAATGGCGGAAGGATCGCGCAAACAAGGACAAATCCTTGGAACAGGAACGAAATCAGTTTCGATCTCATGGCAATCATTGTCTCGCTAAAAGTTCACGACGATTCGGCGTCGGCCGCGGCTGGGCGTTTGATTATTGCGCGCCTTCCGCGAGGACGAACGCAGTCCTACTGCGTTTGCGACGGGCGCAAGTTTACCAGATCGCCGAAGCGTCTCCCGAGTTACAGCGACAAGCTACTCGATTACGATTCGCGGGGCTTCCATACCCATGGCAATGATGCGGTTGGTTAACTGATCGGCTTTAACTACGTCGGGGATCGGCCCGACGCGCACACGGTAGAGCGCCGTTCCGTCGACGATGATCGGACTGACGTAGACCAGCTTGCCCGCGACGGACCGCAGGCGGTCAGTTAATCGATCGGCGTTCACGCGCTCGGAGAATGCGCCCGCCTGCAGATACAGTCGAACGGGTCTCGGCGGAGCCGGCGCCAGCGCCGGCACATGATTCGTGGCCTGCTCCGGCGGCGCTTCCTCCGGTTCCGACGAGCGGGCCGCTCTGACCGCAGGTGCCGGCGCTCTCGGTGCCGCCGCCCGCGCCACCTTTAGCGGCTCCGTGCCTGGGCCGACGGCGCGCACCTCGACGAAGCCGGTGCCGTTACCGAATATGCCGAGCTTTCTAGCCGCGGCATAGGACAGGTCGATCAGCCTGTTGGCGTGAAACGGTCCACGGTCGTTTACGCGAACAACCGCCTGGCGCCCGTTCTCAAGGTTGGTCACCAAAACATACGTCGGCAGCGGCAGACTCTTATGGGCGGCCGTCATGGCATACATGTCGAACCTTTCCCCGCTCGACGTCCTGCGCCCGTGAAATTTGCGCCCGTACCAGGAAGCGATTCCGCGCTCCACGTAACCCCGGCTGCTGGGCAGGGTATGATAGCGCTTGCCATGAACCACGTAGGATCTGGGGTTGCCGTAACGGCTTCGCGGCTCCGCTTTGGGCACCGCATCGGGTATGTGCCCCAGTCGGGGAGAACCGGGAGGCGGTCCGTCCCTCATCGGCGAGCCCCCGCAGCCAGCGATCAACAGCGTGATCACCAGCAGCGCCATGGTGCGGCTACGCTGGACTGCGAAGGATGGAACTGCCTGCATCGCCTCAGCCGGCCTGGTTCATATAACGGGCTCGAATTTCCTTCGCCAGCTGGGTTACCGCCATGGCGTAGAGCGGGCTGTGGTTGTAACGAGTAATGGCGTAGAAGTTACGCTGCACCACCCAATATTCGCTGCCGTCGACGAGATCGAG